>CAZRIB010000175.1:0-8045 GCA_964600035.1 uncultured Ardenticatenaceae bacterium
TTGTACCGCAGCAGTCCCATCCACCGGCTTGACCCCCGTGTCAAAGTCGTTGTCACGCTGCTGTTTATCATCGCCAACGTCCTTTTGCCAGATGGGGCATGGCTGGCGTTTGCGCTGGCGTGGCTCCTGGTATTGGCCGCCACCGTGCTGGCCCATATTCAGCCGCTTTACGTCATCAAACGTTCCTTTGTGGTCATTCCCTTTTTGCTGGCGGCCGTTACTGTCATCTTTACGCTGCCGGGCAGCGCGATTGCAAGCTGGCAGGTGGGCAGCCGCACACTCACAGTCAGCGATGCCGGCCTTATTCGTTTTGTGAGCATTGTCATTCGCAGTTGGGTATCGCTGCAAATGGCTATTTTGCTAACGGCCGTTACCCAATTTCCAGACCTCATGCACGCGCTGCACCATTTGCGTGTGCCCAAAATTCTCACCACCATCATCAGCTTTATGTACCGCTACCTCTTTGTGCTGTCTGATGAGGCGATGCGACTGATACGGGCACGGGAAGCGAGAAGTGCTGTGGGCGAAAACGGCCGTGCCGGGGGCAGCGTGCTGTGGCGTGCCAAAATAGCCGGCAGCATGGTCGGCCAGTTAATGCTGCGCAGCTTTGAGCGCAGCGAACGGGTTTATGCCGCCATGCTGGCACGCGGGTATCGCGGCGAAATGCACACCATGAATCCCCATGTTTTAACAACCAGAGATTGGCTGTGGGGCGCGGGAGCTGTTGTGTTTATTTTATCCATCCAATTGATTGCAAGGCTTTAATTCAAGATGATCCAACCTGTTTTAACTGTCCAAGATTTACACTTTACCTATCCAGACGGCCATCAGGCGCTTAAAGGGGTCTCCTTCCAGATTTGCCGGGGGGAGAAGGTGGCGCTGGTTGGCCCCAACGGCGCGGGCAAAAGCACGTTAATGCTGCACCTGAATGGGATTTTGCAAGGGAACGGCCGTGTCCAAATCGGCGATCTGCCGCTTACCAAAAAATCACTGCCTACCATACGCGCCCGTGTCGGGGTAGTTTTCCAAAATCCTGACGACCAACTTTTTTCGCCAACCGTTTTTGATGATGTCGCCTTTGGCCCTCTGCACATGGGCTTGCCAGAAGCGGAAGTGCGGGCACGGGTGGATGCGGCTTTGCAAGAAGTGGGGATGGCAGGGTTTAAGGATCGCCTTTCTCACCACATGAGTACCGGCCAAAAGAAACGGGTGGCTATTGCCACCGTCCTCTCTATGCAGCCGGACATTTTGGTGCTGGATGAGCCGTCTGCCAGTCTGGACCCACGCGGGCGTCGCTCGCTGATTAACCTGCTGGCAGAGTTACCACTGACCATGCTCGTATCTACCCATGATATGGCCATGGTGAAGGATTTGTTCCCGCGTATGATTGTGATGGATGAGGGGCAAATAGTGGCGGATGGGGAAACGGCCGTTTTGTTAAATGATGCAGCATTATTGGAAGCACATGGCCTGGAACGGCCGTAAATTTCAAGCTGTAAATTTATCTTGCCATCCTCAAGTAAAATTTTTATACTACTTTCTATATTTGCCAGAATTGGGGAATAACCTAGCCAAAGGATTATCCAGTAAGTGCGCCAAGCAAAACTCCCATTACTTCACACACAACACATACCATACCTTGTATATTTTACAGGTATTTAGCCCTACATGAGGAGCGATTACCCTGCATTATTCTCATGAATACGATTACATCAACAATTATGACACATCATCCTTTCTAATTCCCGAAAAACGACCACACATTGAAACAATTTTCTTAAATCATGAAAGGAACAAGCCATGGAACCTCAAAAGCCAAACAATCCGTCAAATTCCAACATTTCAACTTTTTTGATAATCGTGTTTCTAGCAGCAGTTTTATTGTTCATAGGAGGCACTATATACAATCGATTAATAAACACTTATAACCTAACTGCTGCAGAAAGTATCAGCGCTTCAGAGCAATCAGAATTGTGGCCAACTGCACCTGCTACATTTACCCCAGTTCATACACCAACCCCCAGAGACACGCCAACAGTTACTCCAACTTCAACCCCAACACCCACACCAACCCCCATACCCAGCCCAACACCTACTTTTACGCCCACACCAATCATAATAAGCTGGCAAGAGTTAGGAACAATAGACACACTGGAAATAACAACTTCGGCACTTGTTGAAGAAGTCAATCCCAGATGGTGGATTTTCCCCGATGCCAAAATTCTAATCAGAGCAACTGGTATTGTTCATTTTGGGGTTGACATGTCTCAAATTGAAAATTTTGTTGAAGTTGATGGGACACATGTAAAAATCGTCCTGCCACGAGCGGCCGTAACCAGTGTTGAAATCATTCAGACTGATGTCTATGACGAAGAATGGCATCCTGATGCAGAAGTAGGGTTGAATGCGGTGCAAAGCGCAAGAAATCAAATAGAGACATGGGCAAATGAGCAAGAAAGCCTGCGCGAAACTGCAGAAAAGTTAGCAAAAGTCCAACTAAATGATTTTTTGCAAAAACTGGGATTTGACAACATAGAAATTGTTTTCAACTAATCAATGAAAATACGTTAGGAGAACATCATGCTAACAAAAATTCGTAACGTGTTGTTAGTGTTACTTATTATTGCTTTGAGTATTCTTTTGTTTCTCGAAAAAAAACCCTTATTCCCCACAGAAACCACACAATCTACAATAACTCCAGATACTCTAATTCTTGAAGCAATCCATCATGTCAACAAACAGATATTTATTGAGCATTACAACGCGGTTGATGTCACTTATACCGAAGTGCCATCAGGATGGGCAGGCCTTTTGGGCATTCAACAAGAATTTGTTGTCTTAATACGGGGAAGAGTGCCAGCAGGGTTCGATTTAGCAAATTTAAGCAGCAATGATATTTGGGTTAGTCAGGATAATAAACGTGCGCAGCTTACATTACCGCCGCCCATCATATTTGAAGACAATGTTAGCATTGACTTCGAAAACAGTTATATATTGGCTCAGCGAGACAGTTGCCCAAATTTTATTTGCCAAGATGACCTTGTTGCCTATCAAAATGAAGTTTTACCTGCGGGTAAAGATGTGCTTGTTGAATTTGCACTAAATAATGGCATCCTTGAACAAGTGGTAGATGATGGTGTTGAATATTACAGCCTATTGTTAAAGTCTTTAGGATTCGAAAATGTGTGTGTTATTGTGAGAGGGTATAGTTCTTCATGTCCATAAAAAATGTTGAATGATGAAGTCTACTTCAAGAATTTGCAGCAAATACAAAGTGCAGCCAACGCCGATGTCTTGTCACGGGGTTAATAAATTCAAGGGGATAATTTATGTCAATCACAAATGAAAAACGAAATGGGCTTGCAAAAACAAGCCAAGCATTAGGACTTCACCCAATAGTAGCCTTTGGAATGATTGCAGTCGACTCAATGCTTTTTGCCGAAACAATGATTTCGGCCGGTACAGGTTGGATCATCACAGTACCAATAGCCTTGATTTTTACAATTCCTTGCACATTACTTCAAAAATTCAATTTTGGGGACAATTGGGGCACAGCCATAGGTAAGGGGGTAATAGTAGGGATATTGACAGCAATACCCACGCCACTTCCATCCCTCCTTACTTTTGGCGGGGGTATCGTTGGAACAGCAAAATTATTGACACAACAATCTTCCAAACAATTACAATCCACTTCTAAAAGTGAAAATGACTCTGAATTTTAAATAAAGCTAAACAGAAGCGCGCGCATAAAAAAGTCTATCCAAAGCATGCCAATTTATTTTCTGTGCCGCACGTTTCCTCACTAATCACAGGCGGAGATTATTCAATCAGTCGTTAGGCAGGCGTGTAAACGAACACGGCCGTTTCCTTTCCCACCTCTCCACCCTACAAACCAACCAAAAAAAACACCCACTTCCCCGGCATTTTTCACGAAAACGGCCGTATCCCCTTGACACATCCATCCCCACTCTGCTAAACTGCCCGCCATGACAAATTTGCAAGCCACTTTCACCAAAAAGAGCAAGAAGCGCTACAGAGACCGACCGGTCATCTGGTGATTCGTGCTTGCCAAAAAAATTGCTGTAAGCGCCCCGCCAATGACCGGCGGGGCGTTTTTTATTTCCCAACCATCAACTGTTCCTCATTAACGGAACACAGAATTTTCAGGACAAACACAGATTTTTTCTTAATCAAAATCCTAAACCATGCAAATCTTGCAAATCTGCGTCCCCAAAAAAACTTAATTCAGGAACAGCCCAAATAACACAAACAAGAAAATGAGACACACATTCGTATCCAACAAGAAGCAGAGCAAGAAGAACAAACCAGACAAACGTCCGGTCTGTTGCGCTTGACCCTGGCTTCTTTCCAGATTTGTGACCAAGCGGGCTTACCGGACAAGGTAAGCCCGTTTTTTTTATGGCTTATTGTTGAAAAGGATGTTGACAGATGATTGCATGTTTGCAGGTTGCAGGTTGCAGGTGAATGACTTGCCACTTGCCACTTGCCCCAAAATCTGACAACCCCTTTCCCAACAACACCCTTTTTAATTTTTTATTCAATCAAATGGAGGTTTTGAACAATGACAAACATTATCTGTGTGGAATGTGAAGGCGAAGTACCGGTAACAGCAGACGTGATGCTGGGCGAACTGATCGAGTGTCCCGACTGCGGCGCAGAGCTGGAAATTGTCAGCCTGAACCCGCTCACCGTCGAGCTGGCCCCGGAAATTGAAGAAGATTGGGGCGAGTGAGCAGTGGGCAGTGTTCAGTGAGCAGGATGCCTTGATGCACTTGCCACCTGCCACCTGCAAACCTGCCACCAAAGGAACAACCATGAGAATCGCACTTTTGTACACGCGCATACGCGCCGAAGAAAAATTGATTGTACAGGAATTGAACGCACGCGGGCTGGATTATGAACTCATTGACATTCGCCAGGCCGTTTTTAACCTGCACCAGCCGGAACAGTGGACGGGCTACGATGTGGTGCTGGAGCGGTGTGTCAGCCATTCACAGGCATTGACGGCGCTGCAACTTTTGGGTTCGTGGGGCATCCCCTGCGTCAACAATGCCCACGTCGCCCAGGTTTGTGGCAGCAAGCTGGAAACGTCGCTGGCGCTGGTGGCGGCAGGCGTGCCCACGCCCCAGGTACAAATCGCCTTCACGCCGGAAGCTGCGCTGACGGCCATTGAAGCAATGGGCTACCCGGTGGTGCTAAAACCGGCCATCGGTTCCTGGGGGCGACTGCTGGCCAAAGTGAACGACCGGGAAGCGGCAGAAGCCATCCTGGAACACAAAAGCACGCTCGGCTCTTACCAGCATTCCATCTTTTACATTCAGGAATACGTGGCCAAGCCAGACCGGGACATCCGCGCCTTTGTGGTGGGCGATAAGACAATTTGCGCCATCACCCGCCATTCTGCGCATTGGATTACCAACACGGCGCGGGGCGGCCAGGCAGAAAACTGCCCGGTCACGGCCGAAATTGACCAACTGTCACGGGCGGCGGCACAGGCAGTTGGCGGCGGCGTGGTCGCTGTAGACCTGCTGGAAACGCCAAACGGCCGTTTACTGGTCAACGAAGTCAACTACACCATGGAATTTCGCAACAGCATCGCCCCCACCGGTGTCAACATCCCGGCGCGGATTGTAGATTACGTGGTGCAGGTGGGAGAGCAAAGATTAATGACCAATGATTTAAGGGCTTTAACCATCAATCATCAATCTTCAATCCTCCCGGAGGGCCAGCCATGATTCGCGCGTCCATCGTTGGCGGGTCAGGTTACGTAGGCGGCGAACTGCTGCGCCTGCTGTTGGGGCACAACTGCGTGGAAGTGGCGCAAATCACCTCACAGCAGCATGCCGGACGCTACGTACACACTGTCCACCCCAACCTGCGCGGGCTGACGCGCCTTCAATTTTGCCCCATCGACCAGCTTGCGCCGTGTGATGTGCTGTTTGTGGCCCTGCCGCACGGCCGTTTCGCCGAACAAATCGCCCATTTCACCCCACTGGCCGACCGCATCATAGACCTCTCTGCCGATTTTCGCCTGCGGGATGAGGCGCTGTACGCCCATTGGTACGGCCGTACCCATCCTGCACCGGAATGGCTGCCCAACTTTGTCTACGGCCTGCCGGAACTGCACCGGGATGAGCTGCGAAATGCGCGGTATGTCAGCGGCGTGGGCTGCAACGCCACGGCCGTAAACCTTGCCCTCCACCCGCTAGCCCAGGCCGGTCTCATCCGGCAGGCCGTCGTAGAAGTCAAAGTCGGGTCATCGGAAGGGGGTAACAGCTTCAGCGCTGCCAGCCATCACCCGGAACGAAGCGGCAGCGTGCGCTCCTTTGCTCCCGTGGGCCACCGCCATCAGGCGGAAATGCGGCAGGAACTGGGCGCGATTGACCTGCACTTTTCGGCAACGGCCGTTGAGCTGGTGCGCGGCGTTCTCTGCACAGCCCACGTCTTCTTAAACCAGCCGCTGGCCGAACGGGATGTGTGGCGGCTGTACCGCCAGGCCTACGGCAGCGAGCCGTTCATCCGGCTGGTGAAGGAGCGGCGCGGCATCTACCGCTACCCGGAACCGAAAATTTTGGCCGGGAGTAACTTTTGTGACATCGGCTTTGCCAAAGACCCGGACAGTGACCGGCTGGTGGTCATCAGTGCGCTGGACAATTTGATGAAAGGGGCGGCGGGTACGGCCGTGCAGTCACTCAACATCATGATGGGCTGGCCGGAAACGATGGGGCTGGGCTTTTTAGGCTTACACCCTGTCTAAAAGTATGAAATATGAAATATGAAATATGAAATATGAAGGATGAAGGATGAAGGATGAAGGATGAAAATATTTGCGTGAGGCGTGTTTGGTTGGTTAGCGGCTTTGTTTCGATTTTTTAACCAGCGTGGTGAGGATGGCGATGAGTTGATTCGTTTCATCTTGTAATGATTCAAGACGTGTCGCAGGAATAATTTCTGCTTCCGCCATTAATTCCAGCCAATAAGCGGACTCTTCGAGTTCTTGTAGGCATAAGCCCAGTTTGGCGATGTACTCCGCTTTTGACCGTGCGCGATACCCTTCGCGGTAATTTGCGCCGATCGAAGTACCCGAGCGCAGAAGCTGTTTGCCGAGTACTCGTGCGACGTCGCTTTTGGGCAATGCTGTGTATAAGCGAATAATTCGCAAGGCGTAATTCTTTGTACGAGTCCGTAAATCTTCACCCATGACCGATCCCTTTCACACTTCATACTTCATATTTCATATTTCATACTTCATATTTCATACCTCATATTTTACCTCTTATATTTCAGGAGTGAACAGATGATAGTTGTGAAAATTGGCGGAAGTGAAGGGATTGATTGGGACGCGGTGTGTGATGATGTGGCGCGGCTGGTGGCAGACGGCCAGCGGCTGGTGCTGGTGCATGGCGGCTCGCATCTCACCAACCAGGTGGCGGCGGCACTGGGACATCCGCCGCAGTTTGTCACCTCGCCATCGGGTTACACCAGCCGCCTCACAGACCGGGCGGCGCTAGAGATTTTTGAGATGGTGTACTGCGGCCAGGTGAACAAGAATGTGGTGGAACGGCTGCAGCGGCGGGGAGTGAATGCGCTTGGCCTTTCCGGGCTGGACGGCCGTCTCTGGCAAGGGCCGCGTAAGAAAGCTGTGCGGGTGGTGGAAAACGGCCGTACCCGCCTCATCCGCCACAACCTTACCGGCAAAGTAGAACAGGTCAACACCGCCCTGCTCCACACCCTGCTCGACGCCGGATTTGTGCCGGTACTCACCCCGCCCGCCATCAGCTACGACGGCGAAGCGATGAATGTGGATGGCGACCGGGCTGCTGCCGCAACGGCCGTTGCCCTGCAAGCCACCGACCTGCTCATCCTCTCCAACGTGCCCGGCGTGCTGCGCCATTTTCCCGACGAGACCAGCCTGCTGCCCGCCATCGCCCCGGACGACATTGACCACGCCGCCAAAACCTACGCCAAAGGGCGCATGCGCATCAAACTGCTGGGGGCTAAAGAAGCATTGACTGGCGGCGTTG
>CAZRIB010000176.1:0-7966 GCA_964600035.1 uncultured Ardenticatenaceae bacterium
GAGGATGATTGTGCAGTGCGGCCAAAAATTCAAGACCGCTGATTTTGGGCAGTTTCAAATCCAACAAAATGACAACGGGTCTGGGTGCGCCATTTTCCCAACGCTGTATCCAGTTCATGGCTTCTTCGCCATCGCGGGCGACTTCTATGGGGTTGGTTAATCGGCGGCGGGCAAAGGCACGAAGGGTTAAATCAACATCCATCGGGTTATCTTCTACCAGCAAAATAGGTCTGTTAATGGTCATGGCTTGGGTATCTCCAAATAGAATGTTGCGCCATTTCCCGGTGTCGATTCTGCCCAGACACGGCCGTTCATGCGTTCCATTGCCTTTTGAACAAGCGCCAGGCCAATGCCTGTGCCGGGATAATCCTCCATCCGATGCAGTCGTTGGAAAATCTCAAAGATGCGCTGATGAAATTTCATATCAAAACCAACACCATTGTCGCGTACCCAAATGATACAAGTTTTTTCTGTTTCTCGCCCCCCTACTTCAATGAGTGGTGTGTCCTGGTGCCGGGTAAATTTCAACGCATTGTCAATGAGATTGCGCAGCGCCATAGAAAGGCCGTCTTTATCTGCCAAAACGGCCGTTTTCGGTACAGAAACTTGCAAATTCACCCCTCTATGCTCAATCTCCTCTGACCGCTCAAAAAGCAAAGTTTCCACCAATTCAGGCAGCGACAGATGCTCATGCTGAAGCGCCCGCCGCTCCAGCCGGGAATAGAGCAGCAAATCTTCAATCAATTCTGTCATCTGCATGGTGGCTTTGCGAATGGTGGTTAAAAAGAAACGGCCGTTCTCATCCAACTTATCTGCATAATCCGCCAACAGCAGACGGCTGTACCCATCAATGCCACGCAGCGGCGCTTTCAAATCATGCGAAACTGAATACGTAAACGTCTCCAACTCCCTGTTTCGGGTTTCCAGTTCCGCCTTCCTTTCTTCCAACAGCCGGTTCGTTTCCTTAAGCTGCTCATACAGACTCACCTTCACAATGGCAATGACCGCCCTGGAAGCCAAAATCTGCATAAACTCAATTTCTTCCTGGGTGTACTGCTTCGGATGAGACTCCAGCGCATACAGCACCCCCAACACCCGCTGTCCATCCAAAATTGGTACCCCGGCATAGGCATAGGATTTATATTCGCCCAACATTTGATTGGCCCCAAATGGATCTTCGCTAATATCTGGCACAATCAGGGGTTTCTTGTTATCCACAATCCAGCGGGTTGCGCCCCCTCTGCGCCGCACCCGTTTGGAAGCCAGCCGATCATCCTGGTTCGGAACAGTGGAAGCACGAATGGTAAATTGTTCCGCTTCTTCATCCCACAAAATAACACTGGCCCCCTTGGAAACCGGAAGCTGTTCATGAAGCAGCATGGCAATTTTTCGCAAGACATCTTGCAGCTCCTGCGCCTCGCTAATCATCAGCTCAATTTGTGCCAATGCCGCCTGCCTTTGATATTGAAGCTGTAACGACCGGGTTCTAATTGCAACTTGCTCTTCCAGATATTCATTTTGGCGGCGAAGCTGCTCAATAAGCTGGGATTTTTCCAACCCTGTGGCTACCTGCTCGGCAAAACCGGCCAGTAAATTGGCCTGTGCCTGGGTAAATGCCTCAGGCCGGGTGCTGTACAGGTTAACAAAGCCAACGGCCGTTTCCCGCACCAAAATCGGCGCCGTAATAATTGACCGCACCCAGGCCGTTTCCGGGTAAAATTTCCATGCCGCGTCCGCTTTCACGTCAGCAATATAGTGCGGCCGGCGATGAGCGATCATATGCTGCGCATTTATCGTTTCCGGCAAGGAAAGAACCAGGTTGCTGCGCCATGCGTCGTAATCCACATCAATTTGCCCGGCCGTGCGCACCGTTTTAATGATGTCGCCTTCAATCAACATCACATCACGGGCATCGTGGGCAATAAACGGCTCTAGATGCTCAACGATGGCATCCAGCACCTCATCCAATGTGCGGGCGGCATTTATGGCAACGGCCGTTTCCTTCAACGCCTCAGCCACAGCCCGCTGCTCCTTTTCCGCCGCCAACAGCCGGGCATTCTCCAACGCCAGCGCCGCCTGGTAAGCCAACATTTCAGCCCGGGCAACATCCTCCTCCGTAAACCCATCCGGTTCTGTCTTGTCGATGGAATACAGCCCCAACACCTCGCCGCCAACAACCAGCGGCACCCCAATCCAACTGCGCACATGCTCCGCACCGGGGCGCACTTCCCAATCAGGCGAGGCTTTTGTGTCGGCCACAAGCACGCTTTTCTTGTCCAGAATAATCGTTTCAATCCATTTATTCCGGCGCATATCAAACACAATTTCCTGGGTGTTTTGCGGATTTGTCCACTGTTCATAACCGCGCATGGCATAAACCCGCACGGCCGTTTCCGACACCCGCAGCATCACATTTGCCGTATCATAAGCCACCAACTGCCCCAGGTAATCCAGCAGTGTCTCCAAAATGACATCCCTGTCTAACGAACGCGACAGCGCCACATTGGCGGCCTGAATGGTCTCGGCCAATTGGCGGGCTTCCTGCTCGGCGGCCAGCGTGCGCAAAATTGTTTCTTGCCTCTGCTTCTTTCTTGTAATATCTCTGACAATGACCTGAAACGCGGGGCGGCCGTTCAATGTAAAGGGTACAGACGTAACTTCTACCGGCACTTCACTCCCATCAAAACGAACAAAAACCTCTTCTAACGGTTTGGTTTCAGCTTCACCCTTTAGCAAACCGGTAATTCGCTTTTGTACAACCGGCCACATCGCAGGCAGCACCAACCGCTTAATGGGAACACCCACCAACGCCTCCGGTGACTCCACCCCAAACAGCCTGGCCGCCGCCGGGTTGGCAAAAACAAGCTTGCCATCTTGATGAATACCAATGGCATACGGCGACTCATTCACCAGCAGCCGGTAACGTTCCTCCGACTCCCGAACCTGTATTTCTGCCTTCTTCAATTCCGTTACATCTCTGGTAAAACTGGCCAGCATATACCCCTTTTCTGTTTCAATCGAAAAGGTCATGCCTTGCAAATAACGCTTGTCCCCATCCGGATGGGCATACACCAATTCTAACAATTTGTTTGCCCGTTCAGATTCTCCTGTTTGTAAAAAATAACTTAACCTCGCCTTGATTTGGGTACGTCTGGCCTCTGTACGCCCTGCTTCCGGCAGCAAATCGTACAAAACATCCCAAATAAAACGCCCCAGAACAGCCTCTTCTGAAACACCAGTGATTTCCGCCATTGCATTATTCCAATTAATGACAATCCCCGTTTCATCAGTAATGGCAATCCCATCGCGGGATTGTTCGATAAGGCGGCGCACCCGCTGTTCGCTGCTGCGCAGGGCCTGGGCGGCTTGCACCTGCGCAGAAATATCGCGGGTAATGGCCAGCACGGCCATTGGTTTTTGCTGCGGGTCTAATATGGCGTTGGCGGTCACGGCCGCATGGAAAGTGGAGCCGTCAGCCCGTTTGGCCATAAAGTTAAAATCGTACACAGGCTGGCCGTGCAAAATAGCGGCCATCATTTCCTGTGACCGGGGAATATCTTCATCGGCAATCAGGGAAAAGGCGTTGGTTCCGATAATGTCTGACGGCGCGTTGTAGCCATGCAAAACGGCCGTTTGCCGGTTGCAAAACAGCACAGTGCCATCCAGGTCACTCATGGTAATGGCATCCGGCGAAGCCTCAATCAAGGCGTGCCAACGGGCTTCACTCTTTTGCAGTGCCGCCACTGCTTCCCGTTCCTGGGTCACATCGCGCACAAAGGCTGCCACCAACTCCCCAGCCGGGTCATTCACAATGACAATGCTGACATCCAGTGTCAGAACACGGCCGTCTTTGGCACGATGCCTTGTTTCAAAACGCGCCCGTCCCTCTGCCACCATCTGCCGGATGCGAGCTTCCACTTCTTCAGGAGTTAAGGCTGCCTCAATGTTGTTGATATTCATTTGCAGCAGCTCTTCTTTGGAGTAGCCAATCATCTGGCAGTAGGCGGGGTTCACATCCAAAATCTTCCCTTTACTATCGGCCAAAATGTACCCATCCAGCGAGGCCTCTACCATTCGCCGGGTGCGGTCATCGGCATTGTAAGCCACCGTCAAAATGTTCCGGCGGATGGCTAAATCCAACTGCAAAACAGCAGCCGTTAAAATGATGAGCGTAAGATAGGGAACCAGTACGGTTAGCGGCTTAAAATTAGCTGGCAAGGCCACGAGGATTCCCTGCGTTTCTGCCCAAAACAGAAAAAGTTGAGCAAGCAATGCCGACACGGCCGTTACCAAAGCCACCCGCTGCCCGCGCAGCAGCCCCGCGAAAACAATCAGCATCAAATACCCGCCAAACAGCGACGACCGCAGCCCGCCAGTAAACCAGTGCCCGATGGTCAACATTGCAAAAAAGCCGGTAATTAACCAATAACCAGCCTCCCGCACATAGCCCCGCTTCATCACCACAAACACACTGACATAAAACACCAACAGGCCAACCAATGACCAAATCCGCGTCTGGTTGTCAATGAACCCAAAAGAAATGATCAGCGACAATAACGTCGCCGCACCCAATACCAGCAAAATGCGGTACAAAATAGAGGCCCGTCTGGTTTTTATCTCATCATTGGCAAATTTGGGGGGCTGCAGGTAATGTAAAAATTGTTTCATCTGGTTATCCAAGCTTTTCTTTATAAATCATGTACCTTTTTATGGTATGCGGCTTATTATAAACCAACACCAGCTAACTGCGTTTTTTGCTGGATGATGCCAGTAAAAAAATTGTAACTGGTAAATCGTGAATGATGAATTGTGAACCGTGCGCCTCATTCACCATTCATCAGTTATAATTCACCATTCACCATTTATAATTCCAACGGCCAAACGCTTTGGCAAAAATCATTATTTTGGTTACCTTGACTTATGACTCAATTAGAAAATCGCATCTTTGAACGATTGCAGGCTGTGTACGGACAGGAAACGGCCGTATCTCTTCACCCTCGTTTGCTCAACATCATCAACGCCTACAACGGCCGTATACCCGCACCAAAAGCCACACAATTTACCCAGGAAACGGCCGTGCTCATCACCTACGGCGACCAAATACAAGAACCCGGCCTTGCCCCCCTCAAAAGGCTCGCCATCTTTGCCCAACGCTACCTGACAGGCAAAATCTCCACCATCCACCTCCTGCCCTTCTACCCCTACTCCTCCGACGACGGCTTCTCTGTCATCGACTACAAAGCCGTCAACAGAGACCTGGGCACATGGCTGGACATCGCCGCCATCGGCGAACATTTCCAACTCATGTTCGACGCCGTCATCAACCACATCTCCAGCCAAAGCAAATGGTTTCAGGCATACCTGCAAGGCCACCCACGCTACCAAAACTTCTTCATCGAAGCAGACCCCGCCGCAGACTTAACGGCCGTTTTCCGTCCCCGTGCCCTGCCCCTGCTCACCCCCTTCCAAACCAGCAGCGGCACAAAACACCTGTGGACCACCTTCAGCGCAGACCAAATCGACCTCAACTACAAAAACCCGGAACTCCTCCTCGCCATCCTCGAAACCCTTCTCTTCTACGTCTCCCAGGGCGCAGAACTCATCCGGCTCGATGCCATCGCCTTCATGTGGAAAGAAATCGGCACATCATGCATCCACCTGCCCCAAACCCACCAACTCATCCAACTCATGCGCGCCATGCTCGACATCGCCGCTCCCCACGTCAAACTCATCACCGAAACCAACGTCCCCCACCAAGACAACATCTCTTACTTTGGTGATGGAACCAACGAAGCCCAAATGGTCTATAACTTCTCCCTGCCCCCCCTCACCCTGCACGCTTTCCACACCGGCAGCGCCGAAACCCTCACCCAATGGGCCAGCACCCTCACCCTGCCCAGCAGCCAGGTCACCTTCTTCAACTTCCTCGCCTCCCATGATGGCATCGGCGTTACCCCGGCCAGAGGCATCTTACCAGAAAGCAGCATCACAGCCCTGGCCGAACGAACATTGGCACTGGGCGGTCACGTCTCCTACAAAACCAACCCGGACGGCAGCCAAAGTGCCTACGAACTCAACATCAATTACCTGGACGCATTGGCCGATCCAAATGCGGCTTTTGAATCGGTTGCCTTAAAAACAAATCGCTTCCTGGCTTCCCAGGCCATTATGCTGGCTTTACGCGGCGTGCCCGGCATTTACTTCCATTCGCTGGTTGGCTCACACGGCTGGCCGGATGGCGTTGCTCAAACAGGCCGCGCCCGCACCATTAACCGTGAGAAGCTCAATGCCACCGCGCTGGAAACGGAACTGCTTCGGCGCGGTTCTCTGCGCCAGCGTGTGTTTATGGGGTATGGCAATCTGCTGCAAAAACGCAAAGCCACCCCGGCTTTCCACCCGCATGGTGAGCAGATGGTGCTGGCTGTCCACCCGGCGGTCTTTGCGGTGTGGCGTGTTTCACCAAACGGCCGTTCCCAGGCACTCTGCCTGCACAACGTCAGCAGCCAAACCCACTCCCTTACCATCAACCTCGCCGCACTCGGTCTGCCCACCCCGCCAAAGTGGGTTAACATATTAGATAACGCCATTTATCCCGGCACTGGCAGCAATCTGACGTTAACATTGCCACCTTACGGCATACGCTGGTTGCAGCCAATGGAAAAAACTGTTTAGCACTGGCTTGAATAAAAATGAATAATGGATAATGGATAATGGAAGTAGATTTTTCTTGTAAATCTGCATCTCCTTTGACAGCGAGGAACTTATGAACATTGGATTTATCTCTACCCGGCTTGCCGGAACTGATGGCGTTTCGCTGGAAACGCGCAAATTAGCCCATGTGCTGGCGCAGGCAGGCCACAACATCTTTTACTGTGCCGGGGAATTAGACCCGGACTTGCCGGGTTTGTTAGCACCGGAACTGCATTTTACAGACCCGGCGGCAGTTGCTTTGGGGCAGCGTGCTTTTGGCACAACCACGCCAGACCCCTCGCTGGTCGCTGACATTGCCGCCCGTGCGCAGGAACTGGAACGGCCGTTACGCCAATTCATCACCGACTACAACATCCACTACATCATCGCCCAAAACATCTTCGCCATCCCCATGCAGCTGCCACTGGCACAAGCCCTCACCCACATCCTGCACCAAACCGGGCTGCCAGCACTCGCCCACAACCACGACCTTTACTGGGAACGCGAGCGATTCCGTACCAACTGCATCCCCCTCTTTCTCGACACCTACTTTCCGCCCGCCTTGCCCAATCTGCGCCACGCCGTCATCAATTCACTGGCCCAGGAACAGCTCAAACAGCGCCGCGGCCTGGAAAGCATCATCATTCCCAATGTATTTGACTTTGCCACTCCCCCGCCCGGCATCGACGACTACAATGCCGACTTTCGCCAGGCCATCGGCGTGCGCGATGACCAACTGCTGGTACTGCAACCCACCCGCGTCATCCCGCGCAAAGGCATCGAGCTGGCTGTAGAACTATTGGCGCATCTGCAAGCATTTAAGCCGGTGCTGGTTATTACCCACAAAGCAGGCGATGAGGGCCTGGCCTATCTGCACCAACTCCAGGCACTCGCTGCGGAAAAAGGCGTAGACCTGCGCTATGTGGCAGAGATTGTGGATGATCACCGAGGGGTAACGGCAGACGGCCGTAAAATCTACGCCCTTTGGGACACTTACCCCCACGCCGATTTTGTTACCTACCCCAGCTTTATAGAAGGCTTCGGCAACGCCCTCATTGAAACAATTTACTTCAAGCTGCCGGCATTGGTAAACCGGTATGATGTCTACGCGAAGGATATTGCCCCGTTGGGCTTTCGCTTTGTGGAAATTGACGGCCGTATCACCCCCCAAACCATCGAACAGGTGCGCCAACTGCTCAGCCACCGCGAACAAATTCCGGCTATTGTGGCACACAATTATGAGCTGGGCATGAGGCATTACAGCTACCAAACCCTG
>CAZRIB010000177.1:0-7879 GCA_964600035.1 uncultured Ardenticatenaceae bacterium
AGCCGGTTAGGAATATCTCCTACCGGCTTTCATCATTCACCTTAGGAACGAGAATGAAATAACCTACAAAACTGAGATTGGAGACCGGTGTAATCTCTAATCTCCAGTCTCTAATCTCCCTTAAATCTTCATTCCTTAAAAAAACAAACTCAGTTACGGCCGCATCCGCTTCAGCGTCCGTGGAAACGGACTCGCCTCCCGAACATGGTCAATACCACAAATCCAGGCCACCGTCCGCTCCAGCCCCAAACCAAAACCACTATGCGGCACACTGCCAAATTTACGCAAATCAATATACCACTGATAATGTTCAACAGGCAGCTCATGCCGTTCAATCGCCGCCAACAACAAATCAGGGTCACTCATTCGCTCGCTGCCGCCAATAATTTCACCGTACCCTTCAGGGGCTAACAAATCCACACTCTTGCAAACCTCAGGCCGTCCAGGCCACGGTTCCATATAAAACGCCTTCACCTGAGACGGATACCCATACACAAATACAGGCTTGTCAAACTGCTTCGTTAGCTCAGTTTCATGGCGCGCACCAAAATCCTCGCCCCACTCAATCTTGAGAAACGCCTTATCCTCAGGGTCTGTGGCGGCTTCATACAACGCCTGAATGCGCTCAACTGCTTCATCATAGCTAATTCGGGGGAACGGTGGCGTCACCCGCTCCAAAGCAGAAATATCCCGCTCCAGCACCTTCAACTCTTCTTTGCATTTTTCCAGCGTCGTTTGCACCACATAGCTCACAAACTGCTCTTCAAAATCCATCAAATCGTCCAGGTCAAAAAATGCCATCTCCGGCTCAACCATCCAAAACTCGGTCAGATGGCGGCGCGTGTAAGATTTTTCTGCCCGGAAGGTAGGCCCAAAGCAGTACACTTTGCTAAATGCAAAGATATTGGCTTCGTTGTAAAGCTGTCCAGTCTGGGCTAAATAAGCCGTCTCTTCAAAATAATCTACGGGGAAGAGCGTGCTGGTTCCTTCCGCAGCAGAAGGTGTGATGATGGGTGTGTCAATATTCAAAAAGCCTTGCCCATCCAAAAAGTCGATGATGGCACGCTTGATAGTGGCCCGCACGCGCATAATAGCCCATTGACGGCGCGACCGCAGCCACAGATGGCGATGATCCATTAAAAATTCAATGCCGTGTTCTTTGGGGGTAATGGGGTAATCTTTGGCATCTTGTAAAATTCCGGCCTCTTCAATGGCAATTTCGTAGCCACCGGGAATGCCTGGAGCACGGCCGTTTTCCTTTACCACGCCCGTCACCACCAAAGACGATTCCTGCCCGGCCCGTTTCAACGCCTCAAACAATTCCTCATCCATCTCCGGTTTGTAAGCCACTGCCTGCACAATACCTGTACCGTCACGCACTTGCAAAAATTGCAGCTTCCCTTTTCGCGTACCCCGGTAAAGCCAGCCCTGCACAGTGACACGTTCACCAACATGCCCGGCTATTTTTTCAACTTGAATTACATCGCTTTTTTGACTCATCATTCCCTCGAAATCATTGTGGACTTAGTGTCGAGCAACAACTCTCTAATTTTCAATCTCTAATCTCTAATCCCCAATCTCTATTTACCCAAAACCTATGCCAGAGCCGTGATTGTACCACAGGCGGCAAGGGAATGACGCAAAGCGCGCCATTCCCTTGCCAAACACACTAATCTTGTAACACCTCTTCAATATGGGTCATTGCCCAGTCAATTTCTTCCCGTGTAATCACCAATGGCGGGGCAAAACGGATGACATTCTCATGGGTTTCCTTACACAAAATGCCTCTTTGCTGCAATGCTTCGCAAAACGGCCGTGCCGGTTCATGCAGCACCACACCAATAAACAGCCCCTTACCACGCACCTGCTTGATGCGGCTGCTTTCAATCCGTTCCAGTCGCCCTTTGAAATAGTCACCCAATGTTGCCGACCGGGCAATCAAATCCTCTTCCACCAATACTTTTAACGCTCGCCGGGCAACGGCCGCACCCAATGGATTGCCACCAAACGTACTGCCATGATCTCCCGGCTTAAACAGCCCCAAAATAGCCTTGTCTGCCAAAACGGCCGAAACCGGATAAAAGCCGCCGCTCAACGCCTTGCCAACAGTCACCATATCCGGGCGAACCCCTTCATGCTCGCAGGCAAACAGCTTACCCGTCCGGCCAAACCCCGTTTGAATCTCATCTGCAATAAACAAAACATTATGTTCCTTGCACAGCTCATAAGCTGCTTTCAAGTACCCTTCCGGCGGTACAACCACGCCGCCTTCACCCTGAATCGGCTCCACAATAAACGCTACCGTGTTGGGCGTGATGGCGGCGGCCAATGCATCCACATCCCCATAATCCACCAGCTTAAATCCCGGTGTAAAGGGACCAAAATCCGCCTTGTACTGCGGCTCACTGCTAAAGCTGATGATGGTGGTTGTCCGCCCGGCAAAGTTACCATTACAGGCAATAATCTCTGCCTGATTGTCGGCCACACCTTTCACCTGATAGCCCCATTTGCGGGCCGCTTTAATGGCCGTTTCCACCGCTTCCGCCCCGGTATTCATAGGCAGTGCCATTTCATAACCGGTTAATTCGCACAATTCTTTGAGAAATGGCCCCATCTGGTCGTTACGAAAGGCACGACTGGTTAATGTGACCCGGTGCATCTGCTCAACGGCCGCTTCCAAAATTTTGGGGTGGCAGTGCCCCTGGTTAACGGCCGAATACGCCGCCAGGCAGTCCAGATATTTGTTGCCGTCCACATCATACACCCAAACGCCTTCTGCCTTTTCAATAACAACATCCAGCGGGTGGTAATTGTGTGCGCCATAGGTTTCATCTAGCTCAATGAAATGTTTGCTGTTCATAACTTGCTCCTTGTGAAAAGAAATTTTGGGGTGGGAACCCGATTTTGACGATATAAAAAAAACCTGATTGTGCTGCGAATAAATCATTCGCCAATCAGGCTTTGCTCAGATTGCGGGGAATGGTTTCCCTGACAATCATCTTTTATACGGTTGGGCTTGGATGACGGCTAAAACGCCAACCGCCTCCATTATAATTCGGGATTTGGAGAATGTCTACGAATGAAAGATGGGGGTGCGTTCAATTTTTGTGTATGACCAGAGAAAGTTAATCAAACCTGAGTTTAGAATTAGGACGCAGATACCGCAGATAACGCTGATTTTTTTGTTTTCAGGAATTTGGTCTGTAAATCAACAATTAATCTGCGTTTATCGGGCAAATCTGCGTCCTGTTTTTTTATCTTCATCAAGGCCATTTTGATTTCACACCAGGTTTTACACCATTTTTGGACCCATCCAAGATGGAGGAAATGAGGGGAGATGGAACTGAGTGATCAATCTCCAATCCCTAATCTCCCAATCCTTTGAAAAGGCAGGCATATTTTAGCGGACACGGCCGTAACCCTGCGCCACCTCAACTTGCCCAGCCTCACTTTGCACCCAGGCCAGCCACGCACGCAGCGCCCCGGTTGGTTCTTGCCGTGACACAAAATAGAGGGGGGTGGTAAGCGGGTAAGCTTGCGCCGCCGTGGTGTTGGTGGCCGGGGGCACATTGTCGATGGCGAGCAAACGAACGGCAGCGTTTGAGGCTGTGCCCATGAAACTGTAACCAACTGCGTAGGGGTCATTGGCAACGGCCGTTAACAGGGCAGCATCATCCGCCACCACCAAAGCATTAATACTCATCCGCTGTCCGGCCATCACCCGTTCTGCAAAAATTTGGCGGGCATCTGAACCCCGTTCCCGCCCAACCAGTTGAATGGCAGCATCCGGCCCGCCCAGAGTTTGCCAGTTGGTAATACGGCCGTTAAACACCGCCTGCACCTCACCCAAAGTCAACGCCGTCAACGGATTATCTGGATGCACCACAACCACCAGCCCATCCAGAGCAACCGGATTAAACCAGATGCTGTCATCCTGCGGGACAACATGCACCAGCACAGCATCCAGTTCCCCTGCTGCCAAATTTGCCACCAGTGTACTGCTGCTGCCGGTCACGGTGTTGAGAACTGTATTGGCGGCTGATGTGTGCGTAACAAGGGGGACAATGGCTTCTGCTCCAGACGACACGCCGATTTGCAAAACGGCCGTTTCCGGTACAACAACTGTCGGCGGCGGCAGTGGTTCGGCCGTACAGGCTACCAACCACACCAAAAAGAAAACCAGCACCCCCACACGCCGAATCATTTACCCTCGCAGCGCCATCACCAGGAAAGAAAGCACGCTAAACCCCACCACGTAGGCCACAAACAGGTACAGACTGCGTTTTTTCAGCCAGGTTAGCAAAAAGTGAATACATGCGTAGCCTGTCACAGCCGCTGTTACAAATCCGGCCGCCATTGCCGGCCATTGGCTGGCTAAATTCCCGGCCTGCACCAAATCAATCACTGAAAGCAGCCCGGCCCCCAAGATGGCTGGAATGCCTAACAAAAAGCTGAAGCGTGCGGCCGTTTCCCGGTTCAAACCGCGAATCAGACCGGCGGTAATGGTGCTGCCGCTGCGGGAAATGCCGGGAAACAAGGCAAACATTTGAAAAATGCCGATGATCAGGGCATCGACCCACGTCATGGCGGCCATCTCTTTTTTGCTGGTTAACATGCGCTCGCCCCACACCATAAAAACGGCCGTAACCAGCAAGAATGATGCCGCAGCAGCCGGTGTGCCAAATACCTGCTCGAAAAAGCTCTCCAACAGCAGCCCGGCCACAGCCGCCGGAACAGACCCCAGCACGATAAACCAGCCTAAGCGAGATTCGGCCGTTGCAAACGGCCGTTTTTCCACCAACCCGGTCAGAACTGCCGCCACAATACGCCAAATATCCTGCCGAAAATAAATCAGCACAGCCAACAGCGTACCCAAATGCACAATCGAAATCATACTCAGCCCAGGTTCAGGCAAATTAAACAAATAAGGCACAAGCACCAAATGCCCGGAACTGGACACAGGCAAAAACTCCGTTGCCCCTTGCACAAACCCTAAAAAAATCGCTTCAAATAAACTCATCGAAATCCCTTCAAAAAAAATTTTGTGGTATGTGGCAAGTTACCTCTGGAAACGATGACCTGCTGCCTGCAACTTGCGACCTGCCACCATCTGTTAAGCACACTATTTAGTGATGAGCCAAATTTTCATCAACAATCATTCTTCATAATGGCTTAAAAATTCCGCAGCAAAAGCCGTAAACGTTCCGGCGGCAATATGTGCCCGCACCTGCCGCATTAACTCCAGCAAAAAGTGAATGTTGTGCGTCGTCAACAAAATATGCCCCAAAATCTCATTGGCCTTTACCAAATGACGCAAGTATGCCCTGCTAAAATGTTGGCATGTATAACACGTACACGTCGCATCAATCGGCTCAGGGTCTCTTTCAAAGCGGGCATTGCGCAAATTAAGCCGCCCGCCCAACACAGAAGCAGACCCGTGCCGTGCCAATCGTGTGGGCAGCACACAATCAAAAATATCCACCCCCCGCAAAACGCCATTCACCAAATCCTCCGGCGCACCAACTCCCATCAAATAGCGCGGCTTGTTTTTGGGCAGCATGGGGTTTAGCACATCTAATGTGGCGTGCATTTCTGGCTTGGTTTCACCAACGGCCAGCCCGCCAATCGCATAGCCGGGCAAATCCAGCTCTGTCATAAACCGGGCACTTTCCTCTCGCAAATCCGGGAAAATACCGCCCTGCACAATGCCAAACAGCGCCTGATCATCCCGGGTTTTGGCTTCAATGCAGCGCAGCAGCCAGGGGTGTGTTCGTGTTAATGAGTGCTTTACATAATCGTAATCGTTTGGCGGGGGGCATTCATCAAAGGCCATGATAATGTCTGCGCCAAGGTTTTCCTGAATGGCAATGCTTCGTTCTGGCGTAAAACGGTGGCGGCTGCCGTCAATGTGAGACTGAAACGTCACGCCGTCTGCATCAATTTTGCGTGTTTCGCTCAAGCTAAACACTTGAAAACCACCGCTGTCGGTGAGGATGGGGCCATTCCACTGCATAAATTGGTGCAGTCCGCCCATCTCGCGCACAATATCATCGCCGGGTCTCAAATATAGATGGTAGGTATTGGCCAGCACAAGGGTTGCCCCCAATGCCTCCAATTCATCTGGACGCATGGCTTTGACGGTGGCTTGTGTGCCTACCGGGGCAAAGACGGGCGTCTCTAAAATGCCGTGTGGGGTGTGGAAACGGCCGTTTCTGGCCCCACTTTCTTTATCTTCGTGCAAAATCTCAAATTCAAACATAGCGGCGGGATTATAGTGTGGGATGCCACATTTGTGAATGTTTTCTAACCGTGCATGGCAGATTGGTTAATATTAGCGTATAGAAAGTAACCCCCACCCACGACCATTTTGCCAATTGACACGCATTGAATGTTGGTTATACTTTGAGCATGAGTGTTTCAAGCACATCAAAGAACGAATTTTTCAGAGCTTCAAAGCGCACGCACTAGCCGCGTGCGCTTTTTTGTTACCCGTTGGCCGCCCTGTGCGGCCCCTACCTGCAGAGAGGTGAAAAGATGGATTATGGGATGATTGGTAAAATTGAGAAAGCAAAATTTTATGCCGCAGAGCCTGAACGAATCAGCTTTGACTCTTTTTCTGTGCGCATTAAAGGCGACAGCGGCCGTGAACATGCGGTATCGTTTTCTCAAGGAGAGTGGTCCTGCGACTGCAGCTTCTTCCAATCACGTGGTTTTTGCAGCCACAGCATGGCTATAGAACGGATTCTTGGCGAAATGATTATGACGCCGGTTGAAGAATAATTTGCTGCAACAACTGAATTGACAAAAAGCCTGGTCACTCGATTGGCCGGGCTTTTTTGTTATAATGCGGCCACATTCTCCCATTTTTTTAAATTTTCCCGGAGTTTATTATGCAAGATTATGTCAAGAATATCGCTGATCATGTTGGTACACGTGAAGAGAAATTTTATAAAACCACACTTTTTCGGGCAGATGCCTTGCTGTTGGGCTTAAACTGCCTGGAGCCGGGTCAGGTGCAAAAGGCGCATGTGCATGATGACCAGGATAAGTTTTATTATGTGGTAAGCGGCAACGGCCGTTTCTGGTTAGGCGACGAGCAGATAGAAGCCGGTGAAGGCAATGTCATCTGGGCGCCAGCCGGGCTAAGCCATGGCGTAGAAAATCACGGAAACGGCCGTCTCACCCTGCTGGTAGGCATTGCTCCCGCTCCATGAAAAACAAAACCATGACCATTGGCGGCGTTACGTTTGACCTAAAACTCACCTTCCTCATTATCCTGGCAACAATTGTGCCCATGCTTGACTATTACGGGCATTCCATTACCGGCCAAAAAGCATATGACCGGCTTATTTTTTACTTTGTCCTGCCCATGCTGGTCATTGTGCTGCTGTTTCGGGAGCAGCCGCAAGCTTATGGCTTTACGTTGGGCAACTGGCGTACAGGGCTGTTGTGGACAATTGCTGCGTGCGGCGGCATGGCAATCGTCTTGTGGTATGCTGCCCGTACGCCGGGCATGCAAAGTTACTACGCCGCCCGCGCACCGGAAAATGTAGGGAAGTTGGTTTATTTAACGGCCGTTGACCTGTTTGGCTGGGAATTTATCTGGCGCGGCGTGATGCTGTTTGCCTTTGCCCGTGTATTTGGTCCCGGCCCGGCCATCTTTCTACAGGCTGTCCCCTTTGCCTTTATGCACCTGGGCAAGCCTGAACTGGAAACACTCAGCACCATCTTTGGCGGGGCGGCTTTTGGCTTTATCGCCTGGCAGTCTGGCTCGTTTGTCTATCCATTTTTTATTCACTGGTTCATTGCCTCTTTTACCCAATTGGTAGCGATTGGAAAATTTTGATGAATGTGTCATCTGAAAAAAGCAGCCGCGGAG
>CAZRIB010000178.1:0-7867 GCA_964600035.1 uncultured Ardenticatenaceae bacterium
TAGACGAAAAAATACGCCTCACCAACTCCGGCTGCGACGCCTACCTCTCCAAACCCGTCTCCGCCGACACCCTAAAAAAAACCGTTACCCAATACCTAAAAAAATAAAAAGCCCGCCACCTTCGGCGAGCTTTTTTGTATTACAAATACTTAACTGCTCCAAAAAACCACGAATTGCACGAATTTCACAAATTTTTTCTCTGGCGTTTCTTTGCGCTTTGCGTGCTTTGCGTGCTTCGCGGTTTTTTCAGCAGACTCAATACTTCCCCATCAAGAAGCGTCTTTCTTTTCCTCTTCTTCCTTCAAAGCCCGCTTTAACACCTTCCCCACGGTCGTCTTTGGCAGTTCATCGCGAAACTCCACGATGCGCGGGTACTTGTACCGTGCCAACTGCGTCTTGCTCCATTCAATAATCTCTTCTTCCGTTGTCGGATCACCCGGATGTTTCACAATCCACGCCTTCACCGTTTCGCCACGACGCGGGTCAGAAACACCAGCCACAGCCACTTCCATCACAGCCGGATGTGTTGCCAGCACCTCTTCCACCTCACGCGGGTAAATGTTATACCCACCGGCAATAATCATATCTTTCTTGCGGTCCTCAATGTAGAAGTAGCCATCCTCATCCATACGCGCAATGTCACCCGTATACAGCCACCCGTCACGCAGCGTATTCTTCGTTTCAGTCGGCATCTGCCAATAACCCTGCATGATAGACGGGCTTTTAATCACCAGTTCACCCTGCTCATTCACCGGCATTTCTTTATCCCCGTCCGTTGGGTCTACAATTTTGCATTCCACATTGGGCAAAGGCAGCCCAATTGACCCAGGGCGATTCTCACCATTAACAGGATTGGCATGGGTAGCCACATGGGCCTCAGTCAAACCGTACCCTTCCACCAATTTCCCGCCGGTCAGCTCTTCAAAACGCCGTTTTGTGTCTTGCAGCAGCGGCGCAGACCCGGAGATACACGCACGAATAGAGCTGACATCATATTTGCCAGCGGCTACATCTGGATTGTTGTTAATGGCAATATACATGGCCGGCACACCCGGGAATATGGCTGGCCGATATTTATTAATGCTGCCCAATACATCCTTTTGGTCACGCGGATTAATAACAACCACCAAACGCCCGGCGATAGACGCCGAAAATATCAGAGCAGTAATCATGCCGTAAGAGTGGAAGAACGGAATTGCTCCAAGAATGGTTTCTTTGCCATATTCCCAATCCAGCCACGCTTGCAGGGCATAAATGTTTGCCACAAGGTTGCGGTGCAGGGCAATCGCCCCTTTGGAGAGACCGGTTGTCCCACCTGTGTATTGAAGCAGGGCAATGTCATCACCTGTCACTTGCACATTTGGCTTGGGGGCATTTTTCCCTCTGGCAACAAAGTCCAAAAAAGTGACATCTCCATCTGTCAGAGTAACTTTATGCCCGTCTTTCTTTTCTTTGAGTAAGGTGAAAAGGATATTTGTGGGGAATGGCAAAAATTCTTTTACGTTGGCTACGATGATGCGTTTGACATTGGTGTGGCCTTTTTTCTGGACGTTTTTGAGCTGGTTGTAGTAGAGGCTCAGGACAAAGACTGTCTCGGCGCCACAATCTGCCAGTTGATGTTCCAGTTCTCGTTCTGTGTACAGGGGGTTGGTGGCAATGACGATGCCGCCTGCCTTGAGGATGCCAAAGTAGCTGATGACAAATTGGGGGGAGTTGGGCATGTAAATAACGGCCCGGTCGCCTTTTTTGAAGCCGTCGGCAATGAGGGCGGCAGCTACAGCATCGGTCAGGGCATCGAGTTCCCGGTAGCTGATTTGATTGCCTTTGAAAATGACGGCCGTATTGTCTGGGTGCTTTTGGGCAGCATCCAGCAAAAATTGTTGCAGCGAATGATTTGGTACAGGCACGGTAGCCGGAACTCCGGGATCATAATGCTTCAGCCAGGGCTTATCGGCATAAGTTGTCATTTTCTTGCTCCTCTTTTGTTAATGGTGGCATCTTGCCGTTTGGATTTGGCGCATCAATTGGATTGGTTTATGGGAATTTCCACATTTCCCATTATAAACGAGAGGTCGTTTTTTTCATATTTTCAATTCATGCCATATCGCGTCTGAATTGAAGGGGTTAGGACAACGAATAGCTGATTCATTAATTCGTTGTCATGCTTACTGCCCCGTCATTCACTGACAACTTGTTCGTGCACCCACTTTTGTCATATGTGTGGCTAATTCAGGATGCCTGGGTTAAAACTAACGTCAGGTTATGTGGCAGGTGGCAAGTGGCAAACGCAGTTTCATAATTCATAATTCATAATTCGTAATTTTGGAAGGAAGGAGAGCATGATGGAAAATAATCCTGTTGTTGCTTTTCAAGGGGAACCGGGTGCATATTCGCAGCAGGTTGTTTACCAACATTTTGGGCCAGAAACGGAAACGCTGCCTTGCCGCTCGTTTACAGAAATTTTTACGGCCGTACAAAACGGCCGTGCCACACACGGCATGCTCCCCGTAGAAAACTCACTGGCCGGTACGGTTATCCCCGCCTACGACTTACTGGTAGACCACGATTTACACGTGCAAGGCGAAGCCATTCTCCGCGTCCAGCACTGCCTGATGGCACCGGACGGTGTTGCCCTGGCAGACATCAAACGGGTTAAGTCCCACTATCAGGCGTTAGCCCAATGCGAGCAAACACTCAAACGAATGGGGATTACGCCAGTTGACTATTACGACACCGCCGGAGCAGCCAGAGACCTTGCTGCCAATCCCGAACCGGAAACGGCCGCAATCGCCAGCGAACTGGCTGCCCAAATCTACAAACTCAACATCCTCGCCCGCAACATCGAAGATTTAGACTTCAATTACACGCGTTTTTTCGTTTTAGGACGCACAGAACCGCCTCGCCAAGACCCCAGCAAGACCTCCATCATCTTTACCACCCGCCACGTACCGGGCGCACTTTACGCCGTCATGGGCGAACTGGCAGAACGGGGCATCAACATGACCAAAATCGAATCGCGTCCCCGCCGAAATCGGCCGTGGCACTATTTGTTTTACGTAGACTTTGAAGGGCACGAAGATGATCCCGCTGTCCGAGAGGCACTCATGGGCATTCTCAAGCGATCATCTTTCCTGAAAGTGTTAGGGTCTTACCCGGCGGCAAAAATAGTGAAGTGACACTTTAATGATTAATCATTAATCATCAACCTGCAACGGCCGTAACAACACCACATCACTATCCGGCAGCCCCGGCACAACCACTTGCAGCCGCTGCCCCGAATCCGCCAGATACAGCCCCACTTCAATGGGATACACCCCCGGCGGCAGATCATCCGGCAGTACAATTTGGTAACTGTCCACCACCACCTCTTCCGGCAGCCAGCGGCTCGTGGGATACGTCCCAGCCACCGGCATCACATCATCCTGCCAGATACAGCAGCGGCCGTCTACATCCAGCAAATGAACAAACACCGTGTAATCTGCCGAAGGCGCAGCCAACGCCCGCCAAACCAGCCGCAGCTCATAGTGCCCCGCTTCCGGTAACGGCCGTAAATCATACCCCACCAGCTTAATCTCACCGCCCAGCGTGGCATCATGCGGAAACTGCGTATCGGGTGGCGTAAAAAGCCGTTCCGTCTGGTTTACCGTAATCTGCCCCAATTCGGCCGTTGCCAACGACGCCCCTGCACCATCCAACACCCGAAGCTGCACTTGATATTGTCCCGGCGGCACATCATCATCCACCACAACGGCCTGCCTGTCCTTAACAAATTGGGGCACAGCCCAATTCGCAAACGGATAAGTACCATGTACAGGCACAAAATCAGCCAAAATAAAGCCGCGCCGGTCTGGCGGGTACAACTCCAAACGCAGCGTTAAATCCGGCTGCGGCTGCACGGCCAGCCACCACAGGGTAAACGGCAGCCGCTCCCCCGTGCTAACGTCGGGCGGCAAAGGTTCATGCCCCAACAGCGTCAGCCCTTTCCGCACAGACAAATAATCGGCAATGGGCGGCTGGGGCACGGGTTCTGGCATCTTTCCCGGTTCGATGGCAATGTTTTCGATGATTTGAGTGTCGCCAGCGAAACGGCCGTTTTCATCCAAACGCGCCAACCGGCTGCCACTGGCCGCATCAAACCAGCCCACCCGCAGGCGGTAAAAACCGGGCGGTGTCCCCACCGGCACAGGCAGTTCCAGCCGTTGGATAACAATCTCACCCGTTTGCCACTGCGCCGCCGGATACGCAGGCGCTTCAACTTGTGCCCATCGCGTTCCCCAGGCATCTTCCAAATGCACAAAGGGAACCCAATCCACACCCGGCGCAGCCTGCACTTCCCAATAGATAGTAACAGGCAGGGTTTCGCCAGCCGCCGCAGGCGCAGTGTCATATCCAAGCAGCGTCACCGCGTAACCAAAATTGGCATTCACCGCGTGGGGAATAGACAATATTTCTGGCCGGGACATCTCATACACGGTATAGGGAATGGTATTTGCCGGACCGGCGCTGCTTTCAAAGCGAACGGCCGTATCCAGAAACGGCCGCTGCCACGTGGGCACAGGGCTGTTAAACGGATACACATACAACGCCTGGCCAGAGGGGGGCAGCACCAGCGCCTCACTGTTCACAACCCACTTCACCTGATCATACCGCTCGCTCAAAAAGGCCACGGTCGGGTGCTGGTAATGCAAAGCAGACACGTACACAGGCCTGTCATCCACCAGCGTAGAATCCAGAAAATCCGCCGCCAACGCCAAATCCCCGTCGGAAGCGTAAAAGAGGTCTGGCTGAACAGCCCACTGCTGAAAATAGACGCGGTATGTTTGCCAGCCGCCGGTTACCAGCGCAGCCAGGCCAACAATGTAAACGGCCGTTGCCACACGCCCCAACTGAAACCGGGTCACCAAATCGGTTACCAAGGCCAGCAGCCCCACAGCCGGCAGCAAAAAGATAAATGGCATCAGGCCAATGGCGCGCAAGTTGCTGGGCACAATTTCCCCCGTAGCCAATGCCGTGGGCAGCAGCATAATGAAGGGAACGGCCGTTAACAACAGCAAACCACCCCGCTGCCAGCCTGCCCGTACCCGTCGCACCCAAACCAGGCACACAAGCCAGCCTGCCACCAGCAGCGCCCCCCAAAACCAGTCAAACAAAGGCCGAAAAGGCACATTAAAGCGAATATACGGATCGCCCTGCAAAAAAAACATCCCCAGAGAGCGCCCAATACTCTCCCCAAGAGAAATCGTCTCCGTTGGCGAAACCTGAGAAATCCTCACCCAAAACGCATCTGGATGCACCCAAAAATAGCGGAGCAGCGGGGCTAACACAGCCAGCGCCACACCCCCTACCACAACCATTTGCCCCCAACGCTGCCGGGAGCGAGAAATCAGGAACGGCAAAAACCCGATCAGCAGCGCAACCGGGAACAACCTTGCTGCCAAATAAGTGTATGCTGTTAAACCCAGTGCCACGCCCCCAAAAAGCAGCCATCGCCACGAATCCCGACGGAACCCCCGCCAAAGGGCCGCCACAGCCAACCCCTGCAGAAGCGGCTGTGTCACAGCCCGAAACCCCAACCGGCTGAACACCAAATGCCAAAAACTAACGGCCATGAGCATCGCCGCAATCAAAGCCAGCCGCCGGTCGCGGGTTAGTTCCCGCCCAAGCCAATAGGTCGTGGCAATGGTCAGCAGCCCCACAAAGGCAGATGTTAGCCGAAGTGTGAATACAGACGGCCCAACCAGCCGCATTAAGCCGCCCGCCAGATAAAAATAGAGGACTTCTTTGCCTGTATAGCTGGAAATAAAAATCGGCCGTTCCCCTTTTAACCCAATTTCCGCCGCTAAAATGGCATTGGCCGCTTCATCGTAGTGCAAGCCGGGAGGAGCCGTTTCCAAATTTGGCAAACGAAGCAGTGCCCCTACCAGTAAAATGAGCACCAGTAACCCAACTGTGGTTCGTTTGACATCATCTTGCATAATGCGATTGTAGCCTTAAAAAATAGCACCGTCGATACGTGCCTGGAATCGTTTTTGGTGGCCTTCTGATTTGTTACATTTTTCACTAGCGTATATTTTGCGTCGTTTTGACGTAGGTTCGACGTACAGCGTACGCCTACAAGATGTCATAGAATCATGCTTGAAGGGTAAAAAATCTCTTCTTCTTCTCCTCCTTTTAACGAGAGTCAGGTTTCGGCGTTCCTGGCTCTCAGTGAACGCAAGGGGCTGGCCTTTTTGGTCAGCCCTTTTTATTTTCATGCAGACGAAGCAGTAACATGTGCGTATAATTCCCCCTCATGGCGAATAATCAAGAACAAAACAACTCTGTCTCGGGGCGAACCCGTGTGATGCAAGCGGCCAGTCTGGTGGGTGCGGCTATGTTGGTCAGCCGGATCATTGGCCTGATCCGTGATATTGTGATTAAGCAATATCTGGGTGTTTCCAGTCTGGAGGCGGTGGCTTTTGAAGCCGCAAATCGCTTTCCCGAAACGATTTTTTTGATTGTAGCCGGGGGAGCGGTTGGATCTGCGTTTATTCCAACGTTTGCGGGTTATTTTTCACGGGATGATGAGGCTGGCGGGTGGCGGTTGTTTTCGGCTGTCATTAATTTGATTACGGTTGTCGTAACGGCCGTAGCTGGAATTACGGCCGTATTTGCTCCACAATTTATCACCTTCTTCCTTTCCTCTCAGGTCGCCGAAAACCCGGAACTGCTTGCCCTAACAGTCCATTTAATGCGCATTTTACTGCTCTCCCCCATCATCTTTGGTGTAAGTGGCGTCATCATGGGGGCATTAAACGCCCGGCAGCACTTTTTACTGCCAGCGTTAGCCCCAATTATTTACAACCTGGCCATTATTGCCGGTGCAGTGACTGCTTTTCGGCTGGGCAAACCTGTGGAGCTAGGGTTGGCATGGGGGACTGTTTTTGGTGCATTAGGACATTTAAGTATCCAACTGCCGGGTTTGCGCCAAAAGAAAGCCCATTACTCGCCTATTTTAACCTTGCGTGACCCTGGCGTTCGTCAGGTACTCCGGCTTATGGCGCCACGGGTACTTGGGTTGTCATTTAGCGAAATTAACGCATTTGTGGCCCTGTTTTTAAGTGACATGATGCCCTTGGGCAGTTTTCCAGCTTTGAATACAGCCCGGCGCATTATGATTATGCCGCAAGGGATTTTGGGGCAGGCAATGGGCATTGCAGCTTTCCCAACTCTGGCCGAGCTGGCAGCTCGTGAGGCGTGGGAAGAGATGCGGCGTATTTTGGCCGATTCGCTGCGTATGCTTTATTTTTTGGGACTGCCAACGGCCGTTTTTCTCATGATTTTGCGCAAGCCTATTATTGTTTTGTTGTACCAGCGCGGCTTTTTTGGTGTTGATGATGCCACATTGGTTACCTGGGCGTTGTTGTTTTATGCTTTTGGCCTGATTGCACTGACATCGTTAGAGGTGGTGGCCCGGGCATTTTACGCGCTAAGCGATACCATGACCCCTGTTTTGGCCGGATTTGTACAAATCGTGGTGATGACCGGGTTAAGTGTGTGGTTGATGAATGTGTTTGAACAGCAGGGCTGGCTGTCTTTGGGCGGGGTTGCTCTGGCATTTAGCATTTCTAATTTTATTGAGGTGGGGGTACTCATGTGGCTGCTGCGGAGGAAAATGCATGGGCTTAACGGCCGTTACCTGCTCGATGGCCTCATACGGATTTCCACGGCTGGCATTATCATGGCCGTCGTCATGCAAATCAGCGTCAATCTAACAGCACAAAACATCTTCCTTCAAACTGGCGTCACAACCCTCGCGGGTGGCACCATCTACCTTATCGCCACATCCCTGCTTCAAGTCTCGGAAGTACAGCAAATCTTCACCTTT
>CAZRIB010000179.1:0-7859 GCA_964600035.1 uncultured Ardenticatenaceae bacterium
AATGCGAAAAGTTTGTTCAGCAGGGTTCGTTGTGGTCAAGATGTCCTCCGCTTTTGATTGCTTTGAATAAAGCCACGAATTGCACGAATTACACGAATTTTTTCTCTAGTACCCGTATTCAGTAATCCGTAATCCGTAATCCGTTTTCCGTATGCTCTACCTCTGGTAACTTCGTCGGAAAACGGTATACGGACTTCGGGTTACGTGTACTACTGTTTCTTTGCGCTCTTTGCGTGCTTGGCGGTTTTATCAGCAAACTCACTTTTTATGATGTAATTATCATGACGCAGGGAGTATACACCTTGAAGTTGGGTTTAAGGTCAAGGGGAAGTTGGATGGTTATTGGGGGATTGGTGATTGGGGGCTTGGGTAATTGGGTGACTGGGTAATTGGGTAATTAGGTAATTGGGTAATTGGGTAATTAGGTAATTAGGTAATTGGGTAATTGGGTGATTGGTTATTGGGTTGTGGCTTTTGCTTCTTGTTCTAATGCCATAAACAAGCGCGCGAAGATAAAGGCATTTTCGCCTCTGGCCGTGAAGCGGAAGCCATCTTTTTCATGATTAAGTTCTGGCATGGGATGGTCGTGGATGGTGCATGAGGCTTCTAGCTGGCTGAGGGCTTGCAGGGCCTGGAGAACGTCTTTGTCCTGGCTGACGATGAGGATGTGGTAGGCACTGCCTTCTTGCCAGATGTGGACGTGTTTGCCGCGCAGTTTGTTGAGGATGGCTTGCCCGTCGCTGCTGGTGAGCAGACAGCCGGTGTTTTCTGCCAGCCAGGTGAGCATGGATTGGGAAGGGGGTTGGGCAATGGGGTTGTTACAGATGTGGTCGATAAATTGATTGAGGGCGGTGCCGGTGTTGAGGAAACGGCCGTAATCCCCCGCCACCAAATCTTGCAAAAACAACCCCAGCTCATGCTGCAGCACCAGCAAAGCCGTAAGCTGCTTATCCAGCTCATGATACCGGTGGCGAGCCGTTTCAATGACAATTTCACTGTTCAGGGAGTCATCATCCAGTCCATTGAGCAGTGCTTTGATGTCGTTTAGGGAAAAGCCCAGCCGCTGCGCACGCTGAATGAAGCGCAGCCGGTTTTCCTGTTCCGGGCGGTACAGCCGGTAACCAGAATCGGAACGGCCGTCGGGGACAATCAGCCCTTCCTTTTCATAAAACCGCAAGGTCGATGTTGCCACACCCACACGTTTTGCCAGCTCACCAATCGTTAACATGACCCTATTATCTGCAAATAACCCGGAAAAACCATTTCCTTGCCATCAAATATTGGTCAGTGCTTCTTCGGCGTGCAGGCGTCCGGCAGTCGTGAGCCGCAAAAATGCATCCCGGCGAATCACCAGCCCTTCATTCTGTGCCCGTTTTACAATGTTGTCGGCAAAATCATGCGGCCAGCGCAAATGCTCTGTCAAATGTTCAATGCGACACTCTTCATGTTCAACGGCCGTATTCTCATGATTGAGCAGGTGAATCGCCAACGCCGTCAGGGCAAACGCCCACTTTTGCCGCTGGCGGCGCAAAATGTTGGCAGCAATACCCCGTTTTGGTGCAAATAGAAACGTGACCAGAAACAAAACGCCATTCATGGTGGCAATGGAACCGGCAATGTTGGCGTCCAGTATGCGTGCCAGCCAGTAGCCGCCAATGGCACTGGCTGCACCCAGGGCAACGCTGATGACCAGCATGCGGGGCAGGCTGTCGGTGAGCAGGTAAGCGGCGGCTGGCGGTGCAATCATCAAGGCCACAACCAAAATGGAACCAACGGCGTCGAATGCGCCAACGGCCGTAACCGACACCAGCGTCATCAGCCCATAATGCACCAGCAGCGGCGAAAGCCCCAAAGCTGCCGCCAGACCGGGATCGAATGTGGCAATTTTTAGCTCTTTGTAAAACGCCCAGATAAAACCAATATTCAGCACCAGCACGGCCCCCATCACAACCAGCGACTTGGGCAGTGACAGGCCAAACAACTGCCATCTATCGAATGGCGCGAATGCCAATTCGCCAAGCAGCACGGCATCCACATCCAGATGCACATTACCGGCATAACGGGAAATGAGAATCACTGCAATGGAAAAGAGCATGGGAAACACCAGCCCAATGGCTGCATCCTGCTTGACCAGCTTTGTTTGATGAAGCATTTCAACCAGGGTGACGGTGAGCACGCCGGTAACGGCCGCACCAGCCACCAGCAGCGGCGACTCCAAATCGCCGATGAGAAAAAAGGCCAGCACAATACCCAGCAGCACCGTGTGGCTGATGGCATCGCTCATCATGGCCATGCGGCGCAGTACCAGAAAAACACCGGGCAGTACACAGGCGGCGGCCGTCACCGCCGCGACTAATTGAATTTCAAACATGGATTGCGTCATCTTTATTCCCTAAATTCAAGGTTAACTGACCGGCGCTGCCGCCAAATTAACCCGCGGTTGGGTGCAAACAAAAGCGAAACGGCCACAATCAGGCTGGCGGCCAGCACAACCACAGGCCCGGTTGACAGCCCTCTGCCCAGGCTGCTAATCACTGCACCGCTCACCCCGCTGGCCGCCCCAAACAGCGCCGACAGCAGCACCATGATTCCCAGCCGGTTTGTCCACTGGCGGGCGGCTGCCGCCGGAGCCACAATGAGCGCACTCATCAGCACCACACCAACGGCTTGCAGGCCAACAACAATGGCCGTCACCAGCAAACCAAGCAGTAAATAGTCCAGCCATTTCATGGGAAATCCCAGGCTTGCGCCGAAATCGGGGTCAAATGTGAGGAGTTTTAGTTCTTTCCAGAACAAGGCCATCAGGGAAACGGCCGTGCCGCCCAACACTGCCATCACCACCACATCCCGCGTTAACAACGTTGCCGCCTGTCCAAAAAGATAACTATTCAAACCGGCCTGCCGGGCATCTGGATTACGCTGCAAAAAAGTTAGCAGCATCAGCCCAAAGCCAAAATAAACAGACAAAATAATGCCCAATGCACTGTCTTCTTTAATGCGGGTATAGCGCGTGATAGCATTCAATGAAATTGTGCCTAAAACACCGGCCACGGCCGCACCTGCCAGCAGTACCAACGGGGATTTACTGCCCGTGAGCATAAATGCAATCACCACGCCGGGCAGTGCCGCATGTGACATGGCATCACCCAGCAAACTTTGCCGCCGCAGCACGGCAAACGAACCTAACGCGCCGCTGGCAATGCCCAAAACGGCCGCACCCAATGCCACCGTACGCAGGGTGTAATCTGTAAAAAGTAAAACAAATACATTCATATTGGCCTGTCCCCGGCTTTACGGATTGCGTGCCGCAGGAATTAGTCCGGCAGGTACATTTGCCTGCCCTGCCAGCGGCTGCTTCAAAAAGGAAACCCGTCCGCCATACGTTTGGCGCAAATTTTCTTCTGTAAACACCTCGTTGACAGGCCCGCTGGCAATGCGGCGTACATTGAGAAGTGTTACCCAGTCAAAATATTCTGGTACTGTCTGCAAGTCGTGGTGAACGACCACAACTGTTTTGCCATCTGCACGCAGTTGTTGCAGCAGCGTGACGATGGCTCGTTCTGTGGTGGCATCTACCCCTTGAAACGGCTCATCCATAAAGTAAATGTGGGCATCTTGTACCAGCGCCCTGGCCAGAAAGGTACGCTGCTGCTGGCCGCCAGATAGTTGGCTGATTTGCCGGTTGGCAAATGCGGTCATGCCGACTTTTTCCAGGGCGGTCATTGCCAGATCGCGTTCTCGTTTGCCCGGCCTTTTGAACCAGCCCAGCATGCCGTACTGCCCCATCATGACCACATCGAGGACGCTGGTGGGAAAGTCCCAGTCTACGCTGCCGCGCTGGGGGACGTATCCCACCATGTTCCGCTGGTCGTGATAGGGTTTGCCGTAAATGGATACGCGCCCTGCGGCTGGCTTGAGCAGGCCAAGTATGGCTTTCATCAGGGTGGTTTTGCCCGCGCCGTTTGGCCCGACGATGGCCATGAGTACGCCTTGGGGAACGTGGAGGTCTATATCCCACAGGACGGGTTTTTCGTCGTAGGCTAATGTTAAGTCTTCTACTTCTACTGCGTAGGGAAGGTTGGGGTTGTGCATTATGGTGTCTCCTGGTTACGGCCGTTTAGCGCATTGACAATGGTATCGATGTTATGTTTTACCATGCCGATGTATGTGCCTTCTGGCGTGCCTTCATCACCCATTGCGTCTGAAAAAAGCTCTCCTCCAATGGCAACGGAAAATCCTTTGGCTTCAACGGCCGCCTGCACTGCCTCAACCGTCCGCACCGGTACTGATGACTCCACAAAAATCGCTGGAATCTGGATGTCGGCAATAAAAGTGGCTAATGTCTGTACATCTGCTGTAGACGCTTCTGTGGCTGTGGAAATGCCTTGCAGGCCGCGTACTTCAAATCCATAGGCTTGTCCAAAATAATTAAAGGCATCATGCGCCGTTATGAGTACGCGATGTTCTTTGGGTACAGAATTGACCCGCCCCTGGATATAGGCATGCAGGTCGATTAATTCTTGTTCGTAAGCATTGGCATTTCTGGTGTATGTAACGGTGTTGTCCGGGTCTTGAGCAATCAAGGTGTCACGAATTTGCTGGACGACCAATATCCACAGACCCACGTCGAACCAGATATGGGGGTCGTATTCGTCTTCATATATAGGGGAGGCGAGGCGTTTTTCGATGGGGATGGCTTCGGCAACAGGAACGGCCGTTTTCCGTTCACCAAGCTGCTCCAAAATGCGCTCCATTTGCGCCTCTAAAAACAGGCCATTGTAAAAAATAATGTTGGCATTCTCCAGCAGGGCAACATCGCCCTCACTGGCCGTATATAAATGGGGATCAACGCCCGGCCCCATCAGCGCTCTCACGTCAATTAAATCTCCGCCAACCTGCCGCACTGCATCGGCAATTTGGCCTGTTGTCGCCACAACTAACAGTTTGCCATTTGTGCCAGTTGGTTCTGTTGAGGCGGCGCAGCCAGCCAGCAGCAGCAACACCGGAATAAGAATCAATAGAGTTAAACGTTTCATTGTCGAAAGCTCCTGCGAAAAAAGGATTAATAATTAAAGCAGGCGGCTGGTTGTGTTACCTGCCACCTGTCGTTTTTAGGTTTGTCTAAAAATTTAGGCTTGCCTAAAATATATATTAACTATTTCAAATGTCAAGTTTCATAAAATGGTATCCGTTCAGATGGAACACAGAGTTACACGAAGAACACACAAAGTTGCACGGAGAATAGGGCGTTTTTCTCTTTTTTCTCAGTGAAACTCCGTAATTCCTCTGTGAATCTCTGTGTAACTGAACGCTTACATGAAATGTTTGGAAGAAAGTGAAATAGTAAGTTGAAATGTAACTTTTATTGGCTAAAATTCCGCTTAATTATCTGCGGGCAGGCATCGTCTGGCAGTATCGTCCTACCACGCTGTTGCAAACCAAAATAACCAACTCTTTTGGGCCACTGGTTTATGAAGTTTGCAAAAGTAGTGGCATTTGTGAAGGTTTTGTTTACCTGCACAGCCCATTACTTTGGGGGCCGCGGGAAATCCCCGAATAATGAAAATCGTTTTGGAGAAGACGACTGTGAAGCATTCTATTCTGATTGTTGATGATGAACCGATGACGCGGGATATGCTGCGGATGATGCTGGAGTTGGCAGGGTATCATATCCGTGAGGCTGAGGATGGCCTGGATGCGCTGCGGCAAATTGACACGGCCGTACCGGATTTGGTGCTGCTGGATGTGATGATGCCGGGGCTGGATGGGTTTGAAGTGTGTGCAACACTTCGCCGCATGCCAGAAACGGCCGCATTACCAGTCATTATGCTGAGCGCAAAATCTGCTCAAGAATCCATTCAGCGTGGATTGGCAGCCGGCGCAAACAAATACCTCACCAAACCAATTACCCGCCAGGTTTTGATTGACGAGATTAAAGAATTAATCGGGCAAAGCGCACCTGCATAAAGGGCTGTGCCCGATTAATTTGCTTTGTATTTTGCGAAAACAGAATTATGAGGCGGATGGCTGTGTCTGCAAGACGGCCGTTTTTGCTGCGGCCAGTTGGGCTTTGAGGGCCTCTTCGCTGGTTCCCCCTGTGACATTCCGGTTGTTTAGCGACGTGTTGATGTCGAAAACGGCCGTGACATCCTCCGTAAACAAGTGGGAAATTCCTTGCAGCACGGCCAAGGGCAGGTCGGCAATGGAAACATCCCGCTTTTCCGCCGCCCGCACCACATCCCCCACCACATGGTGCGATTCTCGAAACGGCATCCCCTTCTTCACCAAATAATCTGCCAAATCAGTGGCTAATAAACTGGCTTCTAGCTGGGCTGCCATCCTGGCCGGGTTTAACTGCAATGAGCGGATAAGACCTGTCATGACCGGCAGGGTCAGGGCCAATGTGTCAAACGCATCGAAAAGCGGTTCTTTGTCTTCTTGCAAATCTTTGTCATAGGTAGAAGGCAGACCTTTCAGCGTGGTAAGCAGCCCCATCAGGTGGCCGATGAGCCGCCCGCTTTTGCCGCGTGTTAGCTCCAGTGTGTCCGGGTTTTTCTTTTGCGGCATCAGGCTGGAACCGGTGGCGTAGGCATCGTCAATGGTAACAAAGCCAAATTCGGCTGAGCTAAAGAGGATAAGCTGTTCAGAAAGGCGGCTGAGATGCAGGCCGGTCATAGCCGCGGCATAAAGGAAGTCGGCGGCAAAGTCCCGGTCGGAGACGGCGTCCAGACTGTTGGGGCTGACGGTGTGGAATCCCAGTGCCTGTGCCAATGCCTGCCGGTTGATGGGGAAGGCTGTACCTGCCAATGCGGCTGAGCCTAGGGGGAGTGTGCCGGCTTGTTGGCGTACGGCCGTAAATCGGCCAACATCTCGCACCAACGGCCAAAAATGGGACAACATCCAGTGTCCCCAGGTGATGGGCTGCGCGTGCTGTAAATGGGTATAGCCGGGCATCGGCTGGTGCAGATGGGCTTCTGCGCTGGCAATCATCGCTTGCTGTAATTCTGCCAGCAGCTCTAAAATTTGGTCAACCGCCCCCATGACCCACAGACGGAAGTCGGTGGCGACCTGATCATTGCGGCTGCGGCCTGTATGCAGTTTGCCGCCAACCGCGCCCACTAACTCGGTGAGCCGCCGCTCAACGGCCGTATGCACATCTTCATCCCCTTCTGCAATGGCAAATGTACCGCCGGTAAACTCCTGCCGAACCTGTTCCAGCCCCGCCGTGATAGTTTGTCCTTCTTCTGGCGTTAACACCCCGGCTTCTACCAGCGCATTCGCCCAGGCCATAGAGCCGGTAATGTCTTCATGGACCATGCGGATGTCAAAAGGCAGGCTGTCATTAAACCGCCGTACCAGTTCATCGGTCTTTTTGGCAAAACGGCCGCCCCATAATTTTGTCATATTTACCCCTTTGGAATGGTGAATTGTGAATGGTGAATGGTGAAGTATAAAGCAGCCGCAGTATCCTTGCTGCGTTTGCTGCCAGGACACGTAACCCAACGTCCATATACCGTTTTCCGACAAACTTACCAGAGGCGGCGTACACGGATAACGGGTTACTGAATACGGATTACGGAATACAGGTACTAGGTCAGGCCAAAGTAGAGGCCTACGCCCAGCATGATAATGCCTACGACGAGGTACAAAATGGTGGTATTGCGGTCGCCGATGATTTCGCGTGTTTGGCGGAGTCGTCCCCGGTTCCAGTAAATATCTGGCTTAAAGATGACACCAAGAATGGTGATGATGCCAAAAACAATCAGAATGATGTCCAGTATTTCCATGATTTTCCTCTGAAAAATTATGAATTATGAATTATGAATTACGTCCGGTAATCGGCGTTGATGGCGACGTAT
>CAZRIB010000180.1:0-7850 GCA_964600035.1 uncultured Ardenticatenaceae bacterium
GGATTGTAGCCAGCAGCAAAGGGGTGGTCAAACAGCCAGCGCTGCAAGAAAAGAATAACCTGTTCAAAGAAATCGGGATGCTACTTCAATCATGGTGCTGGACTGAATCCAGGATTGGGCAACAGCCACTGCTTCTTCTGGAATTGCCCCTAATTCGGCCGTGTATTGGGCAATCTGTTCCCGTACTTCCTGGGCGGTGGCTTCATGAAGTTGGGCATAGGTCAACAACTGGGCTGCCAACGAACGACGACCTTCCCGCACTGCCAACGCCCCCTCTCCTACAATTACTTCCAATGTCAATCCAGAATCTCCAGAGTGGCAGACAAATTCAAATGCCTGGGCCAGGAACTGCCGGGTTTCCTCACAGTTGCCCATTGCCAAAGCGACTTCGGCCAAATTAATCAAGGCAACGGCCGTTCCCCGCTGGTCATGAATTTGCTGTTTCAATGCCAGGCTTTCCGTGAGCAGTTCCTTCGCCTCCAGACAGTTGCCCATTTTCAACGCCAGTTTACCGGCATTGGCCAGCGTCGTAGCCGCGCCGTGAATATGGTCGTGTGCCTTGAAAAGCGCGACGCACTCCCGGTAACAGCGCTGCGCTTCAGCAAAATCGCCGGTCGCCTGCGCCAAATTCCCCAAATTATTGAGGGCCATCGCCGCCCCCATGCCATCTTCCATCCGGTAATAGGTTTGCACGGCCGCTTCAAACCGCTCCTTTGCCAGCCCGTATTCCCCCATTGCTTTGGCACAACTCCCCATAAAATTGTGGGCAAAGGCAATGCCATCCTGATCGTCTGAAATTTTCGCCAGCTGCAGGCTCTCCCCGGCCAAATCTGCCGCCCGGCCATATTCTCCGGCGTAATAGGCGGTAATCGCCAGATAGCCCAACACGGCCGCTCGCGTCTCTGCACTTTCTACCTGTTGGAGATAGGTTGTTGCTTCGGCCAATATCTGCCGGGCTTCCTCAATCTGGCCAATCTGGATGCCCAGCCGCGCCTGCCGCCCTAACAGATCGCAAAGTAAGGAGGCGTGCTGTGGGGATACGGCCGTTTCCCCCCGCAGTTTGTCGGCAGCATGGGCAAAAAAAGCGATTCCTTCCTGAAACCAGCTCTGAGCGCTGAAAAAACTGTGCAAAATGGGAGCAGAACGGCTTAACAGAGACAAATTCTGTTCCTGGGCCGCCCACTGCCAGGCCGCGCGAATATTTGCCATTTCGGTGCGAATCGCCTGCCGTTCGGCCACTTCCTCGCCGCTGCCTTGTTGGGTAACAAATTCCAGGTAATAGGCGGTGTGGTGCTGGCGAGTAACGGCCGTTTCCCCCGCCGCCGCCAGTTTTTCAGCCAGAAATTGGCGCAGCATGGGGTGCAAATCATACCGTCCCGGCTCCAGTAATTGCAGGAAAGATTTGTTAACCAGCTGCCGCAGTTGGCGCGGCGTGGCCTGCGTGATAGGAGCCACCGCCTCTGTTCCAAACGGGCCAACAAAACAGGCAAACCGTCGCAGCACTGCCTGATCCGCAGGAGGCAGCCGCCGCCACGACTGCGCAATGACAGCGCGTAAACTCTGGTGGCGTTCTGGCACATCACGCAGGCTGGTAGCCAAAAAATCGAGATCGGCCTGAATTTGGTCGGCAATGGCGCGGCAGTCATAGGCATCGGTTAAACCGGCAGCCAACTCAATGCCTAATGGCATTCCGCGCAGGGCATGGCAAATGCGGCCAATTTGCCGGTATGTTTCGCTGGTGGGGTCGAATTGGGGGCTGATGCGCCGCGCCCGGCTGACAAACAACCACACTGCATGGTAATTGTGTGGTTCCTCAACCGACTCCGCTTCTGGGTAAGGCAGACCATCTAGCGGCATCACCCATTCGGCTTGCAGGCTTAACCGCTCACGCGAGGTCACCAGCAGTTTAAGGTGAGGGGCAGCACGCAGGAGATGTACCAGCCACTTTGCGCCATCTAGCAGATGCTCAAAATTATCCAGAAGCAGCAGAATCTCTTTGTCTGCCAGGAAGTTGAAGAGTTGGGTTTGCACGTCATCGTGGCTTTTTAGGGGGCAGTTGATGGCTTCGGCAACGGCCGTATTCAGGTAGCGCGGATGGGAAACGGCCGTAAGCGGCACATGGAAAACACCATGCAAAAACAGCCCCACATGCTCGGCGGCAGCTGCCAGCGCAAGACGGGTTTTGCCCACACCGCCAGGGCCAGTCAGAGTAAGCAGCCGGCACTCAGGGTTTGCCAGTCGTTCGCCAATATGCTGTAGTTCTGCCTCCCGGCCAATCAGCGGCGTCAACCGATCGGGCAAGTTATGGGGATGTACTTCCCCGGCCGAACGGATGCGCTCATACAATGCCTGGGTTTCCCATCCCGGCTCCACACCCAGTTCGTCGGCCAAAATGCGGCAGCACGTGTCGTATTGGGCCAGCGCCGCACTGCGCTGGCCGCTGCGCGCCAATATCATCATGAGCGCCCGGTGTGCTTCTTCCCGGTATGGCTCCAGTTCCACCTGTCGCTGGGCAAAGGTGAGGGCGCGTGTGTATTGGCCGCGATGGGCATAATGGCGGGTCAGCCGGTGCAGGGCGTCGAGGATGCGCTGCTGGTATCGTTCGTGGCTAATGAGTATCCACTCTTCAAAACCAGTGCTGTCATCAATGAAGAAGCCTTCCAGAAAACGGCCGCGATAAAGGGAAACGGCCGTTTCTAATTTTTGAATACAAGTGGGGCATCTTTCCAGATCATAATGGGCATGGTGTTCAACACCATCTAAAGCCTCCCAAAATGCCTGTATATCAATCTGCGCATCACAGTCGTGGTTGAAGGCAACTGTGTTTCGGGTGACGATGATGTAGTCGCCTAGTAATTTGCGCAAGCTGGAAAGAATAGAGCGCAAATTAGCCATTGCCTGTTTTTGCGGGCGATCATCCCATAACAGGTCGGCCAAAACTTCACGGGAAAACGGCCGTTCATGGCAGGCTAAATAGATGAGCAGTGCTGCTGTTTTTGCAGAGGGAAATCCACTAACCGGCTCTCCTTCCAGGGTAATACGAACTCCCCCCAGAAGTTTAATCACCAACCCCTTTTTCATGCCACCCACCCTCTGATCACTTCCTGATCGTTGATTATTTAGAATGCAATTATTGATTGGTTAACTGCATTCTTTGGTGACCCGTTCTGACTTAAGGATGCAGGGCGAGTCAACCTGATCGATATTATCTTTTTCTCTCGAACAGACCCGGCTTCTCACAATCGCAGATGGATTAATTTGAAAACACCGAAATACCAGTTTCGAGTCCTTATTTACAGGGTGTTTGTACCCCATCCTAAAAAAGATAAATAACGATTGTGCTTAACAAAAATTTTTCATAGGGGCGTTTTGTTCTGAGTCAACAAGGGGGTGATTTTTATCGTTTGTCCGTTTGAATCCAACCCGGTTTGTATTGTTAAAGATTAAGTAGTCGTTCATTGTGTTTTAAGGAGATGATCAATGAAACAGTTAAAGGTTTTTTGTTGGTTCGTATTGTTAGTCATGCTTATTGCTGCTTGCGGCGGAGGGGATGACGGGCAAACTGAAGAAGTCTCGACAGGAGATGCTGCTGCTGAAACGGCCGTTGACACAGCAGAACAGCCCCCCACAGACACACCAGACCCCACAGCCACGCCGGAACCAGAGACAACGGCCGTTTCCTCTTTGGATGATGTGGAAAAGGCAGTTGTTCAAATCGTAGCAGAAGGAACATTTGTAGATCCACAAGCAGGGCTTCAGCTAAATGCCGCCGGTAGTGGTTCCGGGTTCATTATTGACGAGTCTGGCATCGCCATTACCAACAACCACGTTGTGGGTGGCGCGGCGCTGGTAAAAGTGTACGTTTACGGCGAAGATCGTCCACGCAATGCAAAAATCCTCGGCGTTTCCGAATGTTCCGATTTGGCTGTCATTGATATTGACGGGGAAGGATTCTCCTATCTGGAATGGCACGAAGGAGACATCAATGTTGGGCTGGATGTATACACGGCCGGTTTCCCACTGGGTGACCCCGAATTTACATTAACCCGCGGCGTCGTTTCCAAAGCGCAGGCCAGCGGCGAAACCGTGTGGGCTTCTGTCGATTCGGTTCTGGAACATGACGCCACGATTAACCCCGGTAACTCCGGTGGGCCGCTGGTGGATAGTAACGGCCGTATCGTTGGCATCAACTACGCTGGCAACGCCAACACAAATCAATACTACGCCATCAGCCAGGAAGAAGCCCTGCCAATCATCGAAACGTTACAAAACGGCCAAGACATCACCTCCATTGGCATCAACGGCTTTGCCACTGGCAACGACAACGGCCTGACCGGCATTTGGGTTTCGGCCGTTGTATCTGGCAGCCCAGCCGACACAGCAGGCTTACAACCCGGAGATTTAATTACCAAATTCCAGGGACTGGTCATGGCAACCGATGGCACCATGTCAGATTTTTGCGACATCCTTCGCACACATGAGCCGGAAGATACGATGGACATTGAAGTGATCCGTCTGGAAACAGAAGAAGTTTTGGCAGGACAGCTAAACGGCCGTGAACTGGAACCCGTCTTCTCCTTTGCCCAAGAACTGGATCAAGACGTCCCCACCAACGCCAGCAACACCACAACAGCCAGTTACAACCGGTACGTAACCGTCTCCGATGATGCCGGCCTCCTCTTCGTGGACATTCCGGCCGCCTGGTCAGATGTAGACGGCTCCCCATGGGTAAACTCTTCGACCGGCGAATTAATCGGAGCAGCCGTTCGCGCAGCCCCCGACCTGAACGGCTTCGATGACTGGACAGCCCCCGGTGTGGACTTTCGGGCAACTGTCGAACTGGGAGACTTGTCTGTTGAAGATGCCCTGGATGTACTGGATTACTCCGACATTTGCCAGTATGGAAGCCGAAATGCATTCAGCGATTCCCGCTATACCGGTGCTTACGACCTCTGGAGCAATTGCAGCAGTCAGGATTCACTCTACGTAGTTTTGGCAGTCAAACCAGCCAGCGATGATGTCTTGATTTTGATTCAAGTACACATCATGAGCGATGCTGATTTAGAAGCATTGGACAATATTTTAGCCAGTTTCAGTGTTGGTGAAGGGTAAAAAACGCCTTCAAATAGCACAGAGTATACAGGACATGCGGTGCATCTTTTCATCAAAAAGATGCACCGCATATGGTTGAACGGCAATGGCAAATCCAACGGCTAAAAAATACCAGGCCTACTTATTAAGATTGTGGCGGGAAAGCAGCCAGCAGCCATGGCGAGCAATGCTGGAAGACCCACACACGGGTGACCAACACGGTTTTGCCACACTGGAACAGCTTTTTGCCTTTCTGCAACAACAAACGCAGGCCATGCCTGCCACGGGAGACGAACATGACCCGCCAGAAAGAAATTAAAGTCGGATTCTCATTCATGGCTATCATACTAACGGTTGCCGCCGCAATCTGGTTGTTGGCGCAACCCATCAGCGCAGCAACAAAACCTCTGCCATCAGAGCCGGAACCGGTCACGGAAACGGCCGTTACCGACACCTGGTACGGCCTTTACATAGACCAAACCAGCTACACCCCCGGCGACACCATCAACATCTACGCCTCCGCCCCCACCCAACCACAGGTCTACCGCCTGGTGCGGCTGGACGCAGATTGGACAGAAATCACCCGAACAGAAGCAATCACCGTTGGCCCCCAACAGTCAAAAGTTGGCTCCTTCATCGAATTTCCCAACTTCACCCTGTCCGGGCGCACAGCTTTCACGCTGGAAGGCTGGTACTTCCCTACCCAGCTCGGCGGCGATTGGGCGGTGGTGGCCGGTCAGGTGGGGCTGTTCAATGCGGCGGCGGGCATCGTCATCAGCCCAACCGGCGAATTGGCCGGATACGTCAGCGACACCACGCCGATGGATTTGGCAAAATTAGCCACTGCGCCGCCACCGGCCGATTTCCAGACATGGCTCGATTCCTGGCATCATCTGGCGCTCACTTATGACGGGGCACAGGTGAAGCTGTACGTTGATGGCCTTCTGGCAGCGCAGCGGGCACAGACGGGCGCAGTGGCGCCGTTCAATCCACCGTTCCGGCTGGGGGCGCGGGCCAATGCGCCGGGGGACATGACAGGGGTGATAGACGGCCGTATCGACTCCTGGGCGGTGTGGCCGGTGACGCTGACGCAAACACAAATCGAAGCCCGTCGCCAGCGCGGCCTGACCGAAGCCGATCCCATCCCCAACAACCTCAACAACGTCGAGCTTTACGTTGGCTTTGAAGACACCTATCCGGCCGTCACCGACGCCTCACACAACGGCTACACCGCCACCGTGTACAATCACGGCAATCCCGGCGTTTCCGGCATCCTCACCGACACCGGCCACGCCTTCCGCCTCAACCACGACCAGATTGTGGACGCCGGTTGGCAGGTAACCGCGCAGATCACCATCCCAACAGACACAGATTCCGGCATGTACGCCATCCAGGCGCTCAACGATCCCTACACAGCCACGCAAACCGGCGACCGGCTGTCAGTCCGCGCCTTCGCCATCCGACCGGCGGCCGGGGCACAAAAAGCGCCCATCGCCGTCATCCTGCCCACCAACACCTGGAACGCCTACAACCCCTGGCCGGGCAGCTACGATACCTACCTGGCCGGAAGCGGCATCACACCGCGCAGCCGCATTCCGTTCACCACAACCATTGCGGGCGGCAACAACTCCGCTTATCACAAATTAGGCGACGGCGTCTCCCCCGCCTACTATCACGGCTTGCACCGCCCATCCAGGGAGATGAGTCCCATTGGCTCCATTTTTGCTCCGCAAGAATCTATCGTGCGCGCGCCCGGCTCCATGTTTTTGGTGCAGTGGCTGGATGCGCAAGGGTACGATTACGACGTTTACAGCGATAATGACCTGGATGCCGGTCTCATTTTGGCCGCTGATTATCAGGTTATGATGCCCAATGCCCACCATGAGTATTGGACAGATGGGATGCTGGCCGCGCTTAATCAATTTCTGGATGACGGCGGCAGCGTGGTGGCGCCGGCCGGGAACATTTTTACCTGGCGGGTCATTTATGGCGTGGATCAAACGCTTGAAGTGCGTAAATATCTGCAATCGCCTATTTTGGGGCTGGCCGACATGCAAAGTGGGATTGACGGCCGTTACGCAGGCAATCTAAAAGACGCGGCTTTGTGCAACGGCGACAACGGCTACCAGACGCTGGGCGTCCAAATTCATCTAACAGACCCCTGCGGCGACCAACCGTTCTGTTACGGCCGTTGGGCGGCACGCAACACCGACCACTGGCTTTGGCAGGGCAGCGGTTTAACGGATGATGCACGCTTTGGCAACGGCCGTTCCATTCCCGGCGTCATCACCCCCACCTACGCCCTGGGACATGAAGTAGACACCTGGGTAACCGGCATGCCCCTGCCGGGACTGGCGGCCGGGGAGCAGCCCGTCATTCTCGCCGAAGGCACGGATTTCGACCTGAACGGCACCGGCGACGGGGGCAGCTTCAACAATCTGCTAGATCCCAACGCCCCGCAGTACACCTGCCAGGACATTCAGGGCTTTGTCAACAACCCGCCCACGGGCGGCGGCCGAACCCCCGCCACTGTCAACGACGTGGCCGGGACGATACTGTACTTCCCGCACAGCGGCGGCGGCAATGTGCTGGTGATTGGGGCCAGCGCCACGCCCTGGGCGCTGGAAAGCGACGCCGCCCTGGCTGGTCTGACGCGGCGGGCGCTGAACTGTTTTGCCTATAACCTGGGGTGCGGTTACAGCGTGTACCTGCCCGCTGTTATATCCAACCCGTAAGAGGAAAGTGAAAATGTGGTTCGA
>CAZRIB010000181.1:0-6121 GCA_964600035.1 uncultured Ardenticatenaceae bacterium
GAACCAAACCGCTCTTGCACAAATAATTTACTGCGATCAACGTGATAAGGTGTTAAAGCGGCATCTGTACCCGTGGAAGGCAAAAAAACCAACTCCTCCCCCTGCCCTGTGGCAAACATGTTTTCACGCAGTTTATCACCGCGGCAAACCCCTTTTACATACCCGATATCGTGACACAACAAAGCCAGTGTAAAATGCAGCCAATCTTGCGGCGTAATGCCCCCTTCCCGTAAATGTTTTCCTTTCAGAATGGCCTGCCCCACCATGGTCACCATGATGGTGTGTTCAACGTTGTGGTAGAGGGCATCGGAGTTGGCGATATTTTCCAGAGCCAATTGACCTGACCATTCCAAAATATGCCCTATTTGGGGTTCAACCAGGCTGTAAGTCTCTTGATATGCTGCTTTTATTTCTTTTACGAATTGCGTGATAATGATTCGCTGGATATTAAACATAATTCATTATAACACGGCCGTTTCTCCACCAACTGCAACCGACTTTACAATAGCTTTCAAATTTCACGCATTTTTCTCTGACAAAAAAAGCAGCCACATTCCTGTGACTGCTTTCTCCATCATTCAGTCACTTCATCCTGCAAAAATTCCCACAACCGGGATGGACTTAACGGAATCTCATTCAAATACAAACCCGGACGCTGTAGGGCATCCTCAACCGCCTGGGCAAACAACGGGCCGGTTGGAATTGCCCCAGCCTCGCCAGCTCCCTTAATTCCCATTGGGTTTAACGGCGATGGCGTCACCTCATGCCCTATTTCAATAGGCGGCACATTCAAAGCAGTTGGCAGCAAATAATCCATAAACGAACCCGTTAGCAGCTGCCCGGCTTCATCAAATACAAGCTTCTCGTAAAAGGCATTGCCAATACCCTGGGCAACCCCGCCCTGTATCTGGCCGTCCAAAATCAATGGGTTAATCACTTCGCCGCAGTCGTGTACCACCACATAACGTAAAATCTTCACATCCAAGGTGTCTGGATCAACTTCTACAATCATGGCATGCACACCTGCGGCCGTTGCCCCATATTCCGGACCAAAATAGTTGGTCGCTTCCAGTCCTGGCTCTGCGCCTGGCTGCACCGCACCCCGCATAGGGTTGGCTTCCTGGGCTAATTGTCCCAATGAAATGGCACTGTCGGGAACGCCTTTAATTTGCACGTTTCCTTCGACAAGTTCCAAATGCTCTACCGCAATGTTGTCTAATTTGCTGCTTGCCAGTTTCAGAATTTTTTGTCGCACGTCTTTGGCGGCTTCGTTGATGGCGTTGCCTGCCACAACTGCGCCCCGGCTGGCAAATGTGCCCGCTCCCCAATGGAATTGATCGGTGTCGCCTGTTACAAGGTCTACGGCCGTTACCGGCACACCTAACTGATCGGCAACAATTTGGGCAAAGCTGGTAAAGTGCCCCTGCCCCTGCGTACCAATGCCCGTGGCCACACTCACCCGGCCACTGCTGGTTACCTGCACCCGCGCCCCTTCATACGGCCCAATGCCTGTGCCTTCCACATAACAAACAATGCCCAATCCTAAAAAACGGCCGTTTTTCCGTGCTTCTGGCTGCTCTTTTGCATAAAAATCTTCATAGCCAATCATCTCTTTGGCCTTCGCCAAAATCGGCTCAAAGTTGCCGCTGTCATAAGTAAGCGGGGCAAAATCCTGATAAATAATTTCGTTGTTATAAGGGAATTTATCTGGCGGAATAAAGTTGCGCTGGCGAATTTCCGTTTTGTCAAGGCCCAATTCATGCGCCGCCGCATCTAACAGGCGTTCAATCACAAATACGCCATGCTGGCGGCCAGCCCCCCGGTACGGCGTTACAATGGGCTTGTTGGTAAACAAGGCTATAAATTCGGAATAGTAAGCGGGGATGTCATACGGCCCCAACAAAGTACACTGGCTGTTTAGCGGCACTGTCAGGCCATAGGGGGCATATGCGCCTTGATCGTGCAAAAAGTGGTCTCGAATGGCTAAAATACGGCCGTCTTCTGCAAACGCCGCTTCCACATCATGTATCTGGTTTCGCTCCTGTGTCGTCGCCACAAAATTTTCAGACCGGTCTTCAATCCACTTTATGGGGCGATTTAACTGCATAGACACCCAGGGCAAAAGCACCTCTTCCTGGTAAAACATCATAATTTTGGGACCAAAGCCGCCGCCAATGAATGGGGCAATCACCCGCACCTGATTTTCAGAAAGCCCCAGCATGGCCGCCAGCCCGTTGCGAATAAATACCGGCGCCTGGGTCGTGTCCCAAACGGTCAGGCGCTGGGCACGTCTGTCCCAATCGGCCACGATGCCCCGGTTTTCCATGGCGGCGGCTGTGCCGTGGTCGTATTTGAACTGTTTTTTGATGACAAGGTGGGCGTTTTTGGCAATGGTGTCAAAGGAACGGCCGTTTCCCTTCACCTGCACCACATGCGCCGACACATTATTTTCCAAATCATCATGCACCCGGGGCGCATCAGGCTTGACGGCATCCTCCAAATAAACCACAGGCGGCAGGGGGTCATACGCCACCCAAATCATATCCACTGCATCTTCTGCAATGTACCGGCTTTCTGCTACCACCATGACAACCGGTTCGCCCACATACCGCACTTTGTCTTTGGCTAACGGCACCTGTGTGCGCTGGTTAAAGACGATGCCCTCTACAGGCGGCGGCGGCACAAGCAATGGCCCCGGCTGCCAATAATCTCCCAGAGATTCGGCCGTATAAACCCCATAAACCCCCTCCATTTTTTCAGCCATAGACACATCCACAGATACGATGCGGGCATGGGCATGGGGACTGCGGTAAAAAGCAGCATGCAGCATACCCGGAAGGTGCACATCATCTGTGAACAACGCCTGCCCGGTTAGCAAGCGCGGGTCTTCATTGCGTTTAATGCGTTTACCAAAATAACGTGTCTCTGCCATTTTTTTGTCCTCTGTAATTTAGTAATTGGGTAATTTGTAAGTACGTAATTACTAAATTACTAATTACATTTCCCTGAAAGCAACAAACCGCCCCCAGCAGCTTGCCAGTTCCATCCCTTTTTGCACGAAACAGGCGATGAAGTAACGGCCGTTACCCAACCCCGCCAACTCCTTCCCCAAATTCTCCGCATGTACAATCCCCTTCGGGAACAAATTCAAATGCATATCCTGATAATAGGTGTCCAGCGGATACACCTCATCCCAATCCTTGCCATACTGCGCCTTCAACTTCTCATTCGCCTCCGCAAACGTCTTTGGATGCCAGATACGTTGAATCGTATTCATCGGATGTTCCATCGCCACACAGTCCACGCCCAGCCACTTAATCCGCTTCTCAATGCACCAATCCGCAAAATCCGGCGACGGCCCCGGATGTTTAATCATGTAGCGAAACTCATCTGAATCCGGGCTGTTCCAGCCATACTTGTGCCACCCCGTCTTGATAATGAGAATATCCCCCGGCTGCACATCGACCCGTTCCTCAATCATCGCCGGCGTGTAAACACTGGAATTACTCACCACATCAGAAATATCTACCACAACCCCCGGCCCAAACCAGTAATCAAACGGCATCTCGCCAATCGTGCGGCCAGCAGCGTGGAAATGCTTCTCCCCATCCATGTGCGTCGCCAAGTGAAAACTGGCACGGCAGTGGGCATTGTTGCGCCCCAAACCAAAATATTGCCCGCCCACCCGCTTGGTGTATTTCACGCTCAGCGGCTCATAATTGGCCCACTGCGGCGTCTGCACGCTGAACGGCAGCGTCATGTCCGCCATCTCCACCGAGCGCATAAAGGCAAAAAAGTCATCCTCACCCATTCCGTCCGGCGCTTGCAAAGCCACCGCCCGCGCCCACGCCGACTCCACCTCCATGTACGGAATCGGCTGAATCATGATCCAGGCCCGTTGGTTGCTTAACTCGTCGATTTGCCCGCCCAGCGACTCCGCCAACAGCAGCCCCGCTTTGGGCATGATGATGTGGGTTAGTTCGTGATATTCCTCCGGCGGAAACAGCTCGTCCCACGTTTTACCATGCGTTTCCAGCAGCCTGGCTTCCGCTTTCTCAAACTCGCGGGCATGCATGTAGCGTAAATTGGTGTTCATCGGATGCTCGGCACAGCCGCAGTCCACGCCAATCAGCTTCAGCTTCATATCCAGCGCCCACTGGAAAAAGTCCGGCGACGGCCCCGGATGGCGCAGGTAATAGCCAAATTCCTTGTTCTCAATACCCCCTTGCGCATTCGGATTGGGAATGTCTGGCTGATCCCAGCCGTACTTGTGGTAGCCAGTGTTGATGAGGAGGATATCGCCTTCCTTCACTTCGACGCGCTCCGTAATCATCTCCGGCGTGTACAGGCTGTAGTCGGAAACGGCATCGGAGATGTCCACCACCACGCCCTCGCCGCACAAATCGGTCAGGGGGATGTCGGCAATGGCCCGCGCCCCGGAATGAAACGCTCGCGGCCCCACCAGATGCGTACCGGTGTTGTTGCTCCACTCAATCAACTGCCCATTGGCCCCCTGTCCGCCGCCATAAGCACCCGTCAGCCGCTTGAAGAAATGCACTTCCAGCGCCTTTTCCCCCGGCCACGGCGGTGTAAAAATGCTCAACGCCTGCGTCAAATCGTACCACTTGGATTGCCCTAAAATTTCAACTGCATTTTTCCCTGACATTGTCTCGCCTCTTGTTTCATGAAAACTACCCATCAAAACACCATGTGTACCTTTCAGTAATAAAGTTCCACCATTCTCTCAACTCTGGAAATTGTCCGTAGGGGAAATTTCCAAACAATGTTTCGGTAAACACGCTGACAAACCGTGACTTGTCTTTGACTAATCGGTTCCATATTTCAGTTACACTACTGCCGAGCGGCTCAAGCAATGGAGATGTTACTCTCTGAAATTCTGTATTGTGCTTTGGCGCAATGTGCATCAGGCTAACAACACCTGCTCCCAATTCCTGAGCTTGTTCCATTTCGTGCGCTAACATTTGCTGTCGCAATAGTTGATAAAAAGGTTCATAGAATAATGCGTCAAACGACGGCAGCAATGTTTTATCGAGGGGGAAATCTGTCCGCTCGTATAAATGGGCATAAATTTCTCTGCGATCTGTGCCGCTTTTTGCAATCATGAGCGGAGTTTTGCTGTATGACTCCGTATATTTCCACTCAATCAAAACAATCTGCTTTGTGCCATTTTCATGGGCAAACATGACTGCGGCATCTGTGCTTGTGAAGTTGGCTCCACGTGTTCGCTTGCCATGTCGAGTTATGCGTTCGCCCAAGTAATTTTTATGCCCTATCCATTCGAAGGATACGAAACGGCCGTCTTCCTCCATCGGCAGCATTTTGGCAATTGTGGGGAATAACGGCCGTAACAAAGCAACTAAAGCCTCCGGTTTATCTGCAAATGGAAACAAAAAGTTGACACAACAAACCTGAGAATCACACAAATGATTGCTTGGATGCGAGTTTGCGCCATCATGCCACTTTATTTCTTGCCGTTTGAAATAATCAATCGCGTCCTGCCGAATACCAAAAAACAAATTTTCTGCTGCGTAATCCCGGGGCAGGCAAAATGGGCGTAATTTTGTTCTGTAATACCCATCGGATTTAGCCTGCAAGGAAAGATGAGCGGTTTTCTGTTTATAAACCGCCAATCTTGCCTTTTCTGTCTCCAGGAATTTGCCCATTTATTTATCCACGATTTTCACTGCATCACCATGTTGGACATCGCCGCCTTGCAAGACACGGCAGGTGACGCCGCCGCGCCATTCGGGTTCCAGGGCGGCACGTAATCCGGGTTGGGCAGCTTCCATGACGTGACACGGCCGTGTCTCCCCCGTCACCTCCAGCAGCGCACTTCCAATTTGCAGCATCTTACCCACACAATCCAGCGGCAAGATGCCATCCACGTACACATTAGCCCGCCGCGTCGTCCACGGCAGATCGACATTGAGTTCCGCGCAGGCCGCTTCCCAGCTATCCTTGAATAAAATGGTGACCTGCCGTTTTCCGTTTGTGTGGTAATCGCCTGCCATGCCTGTTTCTGGATGGATGGAAACGGCCGTTTTCCTCTCCATCTCTGCCCCCGATTTCCCTTTTACGGCAATGTCCACAACCGTCGCTT
>CAZRIB010000181.1:6221-7770 GCA_964600035.1 uncultured Ardenticatenaceae bacterium
CTAATAAACCTTCCCTCTACCACCCAGCCTTTCCACATGAACGGGATCATAACAATCACCGTACTTCGTTTTAGGCATGGCTGTCTTCTTTTTCATTAACTCGTCGTACTCATCATCGTCCACCATCGCCACAATGCGGGCAATGGAAGCCTCGCCATCTACAAAGCGCCAGGGGAAGCAGCCCACCTGCACACGCCGGTTGACCAGCAAATCAATATCGCCGCCCACACATTCGGCGTGGATGATACCCTTGTCAAACATCCACAAGTGCATCATCTGGTACATATCTTTGGTGAAATAGTCGGCCAGGGATTTGCCATATTTTTCACGGAAATGGGCATCTGCATCTTCCGCCTGGGCCGGCATCCAATCCCGAATTTTGGTATTCATGGGGTGGTCGGCGCTGCCGCAGTCTACGCCAATCCATTTGATTTTCTTCTCGATACACCACTCCGCAAACCGCGCGTCGGGACCGGGATGCATCACCATGTAGCGTACCTCATTGCCGTAGGGCTGGTCCCAGCCAAAGTGGTGGTACCCGGTGTGGATGATGAGAATGTCGCCTTCGCGCACTTCGACGCGCTCTTCAATCATCTCTGGCGTGTAAACATCATAATCACCGCAGCAGTCGCTCAGGTCAACGATGGCCGCATCGCCGCACAAATAATCAAATTCCAGCGAGGCGATGTCTTTGCCCGGCGTGTAAAAGTGAATTTCGCCGTCCAAATGTGTGCCAACGTGGTTGCTGTGGGTGACGACTTGCCCGTTTGCGCCATTTGGCGCCAGGCGCTTGAAATACTTTACTTGTAAGGGTTCGTAGGTTGGCCATGGCGGTGTGCCGATGCCAAGGGGAATGGTTAGGTCTATGAATTTCATGGGTTGTGTCTCCTGTGTGTTGGTGAGATTAAGAGATTTAGAGATTGGGAGATTGTTCGTCTTTGGACATGGATTCAATATAGGTCAATTCTTCTTTGGTAAATAGTGACAACATACCGTCATGAAGAAAAGAGTCTAACGATGAGTCGGGAACGGCCGTATAAGCCACCGGTGTCTCACGGAGATGGGAAGATGATTGGTGTTTTCCAGCACGCTGTCGTTTGATGCTGCCAGCGAAAAGATTAAGTTGGTGGGCCAATTTGGATAATCTTTCTGCATACGTTTGCACAATTTGGGTAGAGATGAGCTGCCGCGCTGATGATCGATTTAGCCAATATTTTGTTTCAAATAGGCTGCCACGTGCGTAATATAGAAATTGAAGTTTCTCGCCATAATGAAAACGGCCGTATGACTCAGTAATATTCGCGCCAATCGAATCAGCCGCTCTGGCCATTTGTTTTCCCACAACATCACGAGAAAAAGCATCCCACTGCAAAACCTCCTTCCAAATTCCATCAGCAATCTCTTCTGCCATTTTTAATATCCGCAAATCTTCTAATTTCGTCGCCACAACAAATCTCCCAATCTCCCAATCTCCTAATCTCCCCCCAAATACCGCTCCGCATACGCCACCAACGCATCCTCAAACACATTCATCGGCGGCAGCACCAAA
>CAZRIB010000182.1:0-7746 GCA_964600035.1 uncultured Ardenticatenaceae bacterium
TTTGTGACGCAATTGGGTTGTTGGTGTCTGACTGTTTAGGGATTTCCCCGTTTTTATTTTAAGAGATGGCTTGTTGGCATTAAAGGACAGGCCCGGTAACTGTAAGGAGTTTTAAGATGGCTGATGAAGCATTTAATAAAAATTTTGATAAAAAAGCAGACCAGGAAGCGAACAAGGCAAAGTTGGCGTATGAGTTGAGAAAACGGCAGATGGGACGCCAGGACAAGCCAAAACCGGCCGCACCAAAATTTATTGCGGAGCATAAAGTTGCCAGTGGGGATACGCTGAGCGGTTTGGCTGCCAAATATTACAATTCTGCTGCTCGTGAAAAGTGGATGGCTATTTATGAGGCCAATAAGGATGTCATTGGTGATGACCCCGGTATGATTCGTGTGGGGCAAGTGTTGAAGATTCCTGAATTGAAAGATTAAGTTTCCTGAAAAACGCAACGTTGTAGATAAAAAGGGCTGCCTGTTTGGGCGGCCTTTTTGTTTGGGGCAAGGCTGCTTTGTGATAAATATCACATGGGTTGTATGGCGAACGTGTCTGTTGGGTTGGGTGGGGTTGGTTTATAGTGGAACTGGGTATTAGTTATTGGGTATTGGGGAATTGTTTGGTGTGATAGGCTACGGCCGTGCAGCTAATTACAGAATTCTTTTTGCATAACCTCATAGTCATTTACTTTTTTTATGGCCTGGCATTTTTCTGCATGGGGCTGTTTGTTTGGCTGGAAAGAGGCCGAAGCTCATCTTTTCGGTTGGCAAAGGCAATGGGGACCCTGGGCGCATTTGGCATTGTGCATGGGCTGCATGAGTGGATAGTCATGTTTCAGTTTATCCAGGACAGGGTCAGCGTGCCAAAGTGGATGCTGCTGGGGGAGGTGCAGGTTGCCCATTTGGTGGTGTCGTTTTCGCTGCTGGTTGTTTTTGGGGCACGGCTGATTTATGCCAATTTGACCGGGAATGATGAAAAGGCGTTGTGGGTGGCTGTGGGCACGGCCGTTTCCCTGGCTGCACTGTGGGCATTGGCGGCATGGTGGGCGGACCAGACGTACCAATTAACACGAGACACCCTGTTTCCGGTGATGGACGTGTTGTCCAGATATCTCTTAGCCGTGCCGGGTTCGCTTTTGACGGTGGGCGGCATTGTGCTGGAGCAAAGGCACTTTTTGCGGGAAGGCCTCAAAGAAAACAGCCGGGACTTGAAATTGGTAGCCGTTGCTGTGGGGCTTTATGGCTTTGTGGGGCAGATTTTTGTGTCCCAAACGGCGTTGTTTCCTTCCACTGTTGTTCATTCCAATCTCTTTTTGCAGCTTTTTGGTATGCCTGTGCAGTTGTTCCGGGCTGTGCTGGCGGTGGGGGTGGCTGTGTTTTTCATTCGTGCTATTCGAGCGTTTGAATGGGAAAGGCAGCAGCAGTTGGCACGTGCCAATGAGGCCCGGCTGACAGCGCAGCAGGAGGCGTTGGCCATTCAACAACGTGCCCGTGAGGAAATGGAGGCGTTAAACGGCCGTTTAGCAAACGCATTGGAAGATTTGACGGTACTTTTCGATTTTTCCCGGCATTTGGTGGAATCTTTAGACCGGCTGGAGATGGCAGAAAAGGCAGCAGAAAGTGTGGTAACGGCCGTGCCCTGGCTGCTGGGCTGCCAAATCTTGATTCAGGAAAATGCAGAATCTCCCTTGTCTGTGGTGGGGATGGCAGGGTCGGCAGCGGAAAACGGCCGTTTTGCCCCGGAAAAAGTGACAGAGTTGGTAAAAGCCATCCATGAACAAAGCAAAGCCTACGCTTACCAAAACGGCCGTCTTGCTCCCATTGCCCTGCCCGTCAATGCCCCGTTGTCCTTACAGCCAGAAGGCCGGTGTTTACTTGGTCTGCCGTTGAAATTAAAAGAAAGCCATGATGGCATCTTGCTGGTAGAAGTCGATACCCAAAGCAGGCATATTCAGCACCGGGAAATTCACCTGCTGGAGGCTTTGGCCAGCCAACTTTCGGTAGCACTGGATAATGCTACCCTGTACCAAAAAGTTTTATCCAGAGACAAACTTCGTGGAGAATTGTTGGCGCAAGTTGTCAGCGCCCGCGAGCGAGAACGGAAGCGGATTGCCCGTGAACTGCACGATGGCACGGGTCAGTTGTTAACGGCAATTGGCTTGGGCATTGCCGCCGCCAGCAGTAATTTGCCTAAAGCTCCTGAGAAGGCGCTGCAGCAGTTGGCACTGTTGAAAGAGATGAGCAATGAGGCGTTGACGGAACTGCGGGATGTGATGATGAATTTACGGCCGTCTCTCCTCGACGATCTCGGTTTAGTGCCGGCAATGAAAAATTTAGTCGATGAAATTGAAACAAAGCTGCAAAAAATGGGACAGCCCGCGCACACTGATTTTCAGGTGACAGGTGAGCCAATCCGCCTTGACCCCAATCTGGAAACGATTATATTTCGCATATTGCAAGAAGCTTTAACCAATGTGATGAAACACGCCTGTGCAGACAATGTCACCATCACATTGGCATATGCGGATGCGTTTGTGCATCTCATGGTCATGGATGATGGGTGCGGATTTAATTTACAAGTCGTTGAAAACCCGGAAAATGGCAGCCATCCATTAGGCTTGTTGGGTATGCAAGAAAGGGTTTCTTTGGCTGGTGGCCGCTTTGCTATAAACTCTGCACCAGGTAATGGTACTAAAATTGATGTTTACTTACCGGTAAAAGAGAAGGTGCAAACAAATGGAAAATATCCGATTGGCATTGGTTGACGATCATGCAGTGGTGCGTTCCGGGTTGAGGATGCTGCTGGAGTCTCAGGAAAATATGATTATTGTGGGGGAGGCGGCTTCTGGTAAAGAAGCAGTGGCGTTGGTGTGTGATGCAAAGCCGGACATTGTGCTGATGGATGTGCAAATGCCAGACATGAATGGCATTGAGGCAACACGGGAAATTAAGCAAGCATGTGGCGAAACGGCCGTTATCGCTCTCACCATCTACGAAAACGACCAATACTTCTTTGAAATGCTCAAAGCCGGGGCCTCCGGGTATGTGCCCAAAAGAGCCGCCCCCGATGAACTGGTGCGCGCCATTGAAACTGTGATGCGCGGTGATGTATACCTGTACCCTTCGCTGGCAACCATGCTGGTAAAAAATTTTTTAGGCGAAACCGGCTCGCGAGAAGTAGAGTGTGAACAGCTAACAACAAGAGAACAAGAAGTACTCACGCTAATTGCCGAGGGATACACCAACGTGGAAATTGCCAAAAAATTATTTATTAGCACCAAAACAGTAGACCGACATCGTGAAAACATTATGAGCAAGTTAAACCTGCACAGCCGGGTAGAGTTGGTAAAATTTGCCATTAAAAAAGGATTTATCTCGCTTGATGACTGACCATTTCAGGAGGGCAGTCATACATAAAAAGGCCGCAGACATTCTCGTGTCTGCGGCCTTTTTTATTTAAGTCGCCAATGGATCAAGCCGGGGGTTACGGCCGTGTCATACCAGACGTATCACCGCCCACTTCATTGATAGAGTCATACAACGCTTGAATAATGTACAGGCCATTATGCGTATAGCCACCGGGGTCTTTCTGGGCATATTGGTAATTGTATGCCGCCCGCAGCAGCGATGGCGTCCAGGTGTTGTAGGCATTCGGGAAAATCGCTTCACCGGGGTCGGATTCACCATTTTCATTGGTGTCAATGAAGAAGTAGGGATAGCTGTGGGAATCATAGATGATGGCGGCCGTATTGGGGTTATTCGCGGCATAAGCCTGAATCGCCGCATACAGCACTTCGCTCATCGTCTCAATTTCGCCAGCCAAACCTTCATCCACGTCTCCATCGCCGTCAAAGTCGGGGTCGCTCATGCGGATGTTGCGCAGGTCTGCGGCCGTTTCCACACCCTCATGGCACTCGGCACATTCGGTTACCACCACCGTCAAGGCATGGGTGTCGTGGCATTCTGTACAACTGTCGAACTCTTCCACGTGAGCATTCTTGCCCACATACGTTTGCCCTTCAAACTCGTACACCCCTTTCACTTCCGTGCCAAAGAGTGTCGCGCCTGCGGCAAAGTAGTGGATATTGCGGAAGCGCAGATTCTCCGACACCGTGTCATCAGCCATATCGCCGATAGTACGGTTTACACTGACCGTCGATTCACGCCCTTGATGGCAGTTGATACAGGTGTTGCTAACCAGATTCTCTTCCGGGAAGGAAACGGTTGCCCCACTGGGGAAGGTGACCGATGGTGATTCGTACAGCGTGAACTCATTCAGGTCACTGTGGCAGGTGTCACAGCGGAAGCCGTTAGAAGCTGGCTGCGACATGGTGACGCCTTCTGTCAGGAAGAGCGGCAGGCCGTTGGCCGAATGGCATTTGCTGCAAGAACCGGGCACTACACCGCCGTCCTCATCCCAGTGACGGAACGGTTCTTCAGACCCGGCAAAGTGGCCGTGATCAATGCGGCGCAAGGCAGACATATCGACAACATCACCTAACGCGGTGTTCAGGTCTTCGATGGAGTCGTACAGCAGTTGAATGATATATTTGCCGCCGTGTGCAAAGCGTCCGGGGTCTTTGAGAGAGACCTGGTAGTTGTATGCAGCTTTGGCCAGACGGGGTGTCCAGGGGGTGTATTTGTTGCCAAAGTTGGCTTCGCCCTCGTCCACTTCGCCGTTGGCGTTGGTGTCGATGAAGAAGTAGGGGTAGCTGTGGGCATCGTACACAATGGGTGTGCCGATGACTTCCTGGGCATAGCTTTGAAGCAGCCCGTACAGAATTTCCCGCATACCTTCAATTTCGTAGTAGACGCCTTCGGTCATGTCGCCGTCGCCATCATAATCTACCAGCGAACCGTTCATGCGAATGTTGAGCAAATCTTCGGATGTTTCCAGCCCTTCGTGGCAGCTTTGGCAGTCGTCAAAGCGCACTTCCAGCGTGTGGGGGTCGTGGCAGCTTTGGCAGGTGTTGTACCCTTCAACGTGTTCAAAGCGGGAGTCGTAGGTTTTGCCGTCGTATTGGTAGCCGCCCATGGCAATGGTGCCGTATTGGGTGGCGGCTGCGGCAAAGTAGTGGATGTTGGTAAAGCCTACGTCTTCGCTTACGGTGTCGGCATCGGCGACGGGGTCAAGTCCGGCTTCAATGATGCCATTGTTGACGGAGACGGTTGAGGCACGTCCCTGGTGGCATTCCATACAGCGGGCTTCTGCACCCAGGCCGGTTACTTCTACGCCAGAGGGGAAGACGACGCTGTCTTTTTCGGCCGTGACGTCGTTATGGCAGGCCTGACATTCAATGGTTGTGCCGATAGGGGCGGCTGCGTTGACAACACCCGGTTCAGAACCGTCTGCGCCGAGGAAGTCGAGGAAGCCGGGGGTGCTGTGGCATTTGGCACAGTTTTCTGGCACTTGTGCCGGATCGTCTTCGTTCCAATGGTTGAATGCTTCGGCTTCTTTGTTGTTGTGGGCAGATTGTGCCCATTGTATTTCATAGGGGATGACAGAAACGGCCGTTTCCGGTTCCACCATCACCTCTACAACGCGGGTCACTTCCACTTCAGGGCCGGGAACTTCAACTTCAACCGTTTGTTCCACAATGCGGGTCACTTCCACGGTTTGCCCTTCCTGGCTGCAAGCAACAAGGAATATGGCTGCCAGCACCATGAAGATGGCGAAAATAAGTAGAAATCTTTTCTTCATAATCGTAAAACCTCCTGTAAAGTACAAATTGAATGAGCAGAGTCTGGTTTTGTTTTGTTCTTAATTGTGTTGTTTTGTGTACCTCCTTCTTTATTATCCGGGCACAACTTTTCCCGTTGTGTTAGTTGTCAAGGTATGCCGGTGCCGCTGTGATCAAGGCACGGCCGTTGCCAATGGCACAAACACCTCCCGAGTGGCTTGCGGAATGGTGGTGATAGCCGTCTGTTCAAAGGTGAATGACCAGACCAGCAGCGCCACCAGAATCGTGCCGAATACGGCCGTTGCGATCCAAAAATTCCGCAGCCGGTGTTTGCGAATTGGCTCAGGTATTTCAGGCCAGGGTTCACCGCCCTGCTCAAGGCGCGCCAGTTCCAGCGCGTGCTCCTCTTCCATTTGGTGGCGGGGAAGTTTGCCTGTAAATATGCTTGGATTGAAATGTTTGATGTGGACGTTGTACATGTGCCAGATAAGAATGGAGAGGACGGCCAACACAGCCTCGCCGCCGTGAGCGGCCTTGGCAGCAGGGATAAAGGAACCGGGTAAAACGGCCGTTGTCGCAATTGGGTTCCACAGCATGAAACCAGTAATCGCCATAATTGCCGTGCCCCAAACCACTGCCCAATACTCAAATTTCTCTCCAAAATTAAACTTTGGCATTTTGGGGTGTTCTTTAATCAACCCCAGGTTGTAGCGCACAAAATTGACTGCATCCCAAAAATCTTGTTTGGTAAACGCAATGCGCATCTCTTCTCGCTGTACATACAGCCTGTAGAAGGAAGTAAACAGGTGGTAGAGGGAGCCAAGTACCAGCAAAAAGGCTGCCGCCCGATGCACAATGCGTACCGTTTCAATGCCACCCATCCAGGCAATCATGCGAATTGCCCAGTCCTGCAAGGCATATTTTTGGGGGAGTCCGGTGATAGCTAACACGGTAAAGCTGATCATGAGAACGGCATGTTCAATGCGTGCCATCAGCCGGAATCGGGGATAGGCTTGTTCTGGGTGTTTGGGAGTTTGTTTTTCTTCACTCATGCCTGTCTTTCTCCTAAGACCGCAGTGCTGTGCGAATGCGCCGGTAAATATCTGTGGCTACAAAGAAGCCAAGCAGCCCCACTGTGACCGGAATGACAATTTGGTAGAACAAGTTGACGAAGTAAACCAGTGGGTTGTGTTCCAGAGATGGCCGGAAGTGGCTTGTCCAGGCGTCCGGGAAATTTTCGTTGGCGTCCGGATGGCATTGTTGGCAGGTGGCTAACAGGTTGGCTTTTATGCCGGCTTCCGGGTCATCTGGCTGTTTGATGTTGTGGACGCCGTGGCAGTCGTAGCAGACGGCTTTGTTTGTTTCTGCATTCGGGTCCTGGTGTTCAAAAATGGTGACTGTTGTGCCGTGGAAATCAGCCACGTAGGTGTCGAACACGTCGGTGGAGATTTCGTATTTTGCCATGAGTTCTTCGTTTTCATGGCATTTGGCACAAATTTCTGGTGACCGGAGACGGAATGCGGCCGTTTCCGGGTTATCGATAGTATGGACACCATGACAGTCAATGCAGGTGGGTACGTCCTGGTTGCTTTCATCCAACAAGGCCGCCCCGTGTACGCTTGTGGCGTATTCGTCGTAAATGGTGCTGTGGCATTTACGGCATGTTTCAGCAATGCGCTGGTGGGGTTCGTTGGGAATGGGTGTGTCGTGCGCGCCGTGGCAGTCTGTACAAACGGCCGCTTCTTCTTTGCCATCTGCCAGTGCTGCTAAATGGACATCATCCTGATTTTCGTCGTACTTGTTTTCATGGCAGTTGACACAGGTTGGGTATTTTTCCAGGGTATAGGCGCGTGCGCTTTCGGCCGTGACCGGGTCATGGGGATAGGTGTAATCTTCATGACACTGTTTGCATTGCAGCGGCCCATTTTCCAGGCTGTCACCGTGTACAGAGTCGTGGAAGGCTCCGGGGTCAATGGTGGCCGATTTTGTGTCGCCATTGGGGAAGGTAAGGACGAGGCCTTCTTGCTGGTGACAGGCCAGGCAGTAATCGTTGGTGACATACTGGCTTTGGA
>CAZRIB010000183.1:0-6034 GCA_964600035.1 uncultured Ardenticatenaceae bacterium
ACGGCAACATCTCCACAGCCCTGGGTATTGCGGCGGCGGCAGGGAAACCGGTAACGGCCGTTCTTGGCGACATCACCGCCCTCCACGACTTGAACGGGTTGCAAGTCGCAAGTAGCAAGTGGCAAGTGACAAGGGGCAAGGGGCAAGAAAAACCTGCAAACCTACCACCTGCTCACCTGCCACCTGCTCACCTGCCACCTGTCACCTTCATCATCATCAACAACAACGGCGGCGGCATCTTCCGGCGGCTGCCCATCAGCCAGCACGAGCCGCCATTTACCGACCTGTTCCTCACGCCGCATGGCCTGAATTTTGAACATGCGGCGGCGATGTTTGGCCTGACTTATACGCGGGCTGCCAATCGGGCGGCTTTAGCGGCTGTGCTTGGTGAGGAGACTGCTTTCCCCCGCCTGGTTGAGGTGGTGACAGATGGCGAGGCTGATGAGCGGATTCGCAGTGAGTTGATTGAGAATGTTCGACCATAACCACGTTTTGCAAGATTGGCTGGCGGCGCGGGCGGCGGCTTCCCCGCAAAAGCTGGCGTTGATTTTTGGTGAGGAGCAGTGGACGTATGGGGAATTGGATACGGCCGTGTCTCACCTGACCGCCCATCTCCACCAACACGGCATCCGTCCCGGCGACTTTGTGGCTGCCCTGCTGCCCAACTCGCCCTTGTACGTCTGTCTGGTACATGCCCTGGCGCGGCTGGGTGCGGTGCTTGTCCCCCTCAACATCCGCCTTACCTCTGCTGAATTGCAGTGGCAGATTGACCACGTGGCCGCAAAATGGCTGGTGTGCGATCAGGACATGATTAATGATTTAGGATTAAAGATTAACACGATACCAGCACCCAATCTCCAATCTCTAATCTCCCAGTCTCCAGCCAACCCTATTCAGTCATTAATCTTCAATCTTCAATCCTTACAGGCCATTGTCTTCACCTCCGGCACATCCGGCCGTCCCAAAGGGGCGATGCTCACCTTTGCCAACCATTTTTACAGCGCGATGGCCAGCGCCTACCGGCTGGGTGTGCTGCCCCATGACCGTTGGCTGAGTGTGCTGCCGTTGTACCATGTGGGCGGGCTGGCAGTCATTTTTCGGAGCTGCTTGTACGGAACGGCCGTAATCCTTCACTCCCGCTTCCAACTCGACGCCATCAACCATAGCCTCGACCACGACGCGCCTACCCTCATTTCCCTTGTCCCCACCATGCTCTACCGCCTGCTGCAAAGCCGCAGCCAATGGCCTGCCAGCCTGCGCCTCATCCTCCTCGGCGGCGCCGCCGCTCCGCCTGACCTCATCCGGCAAGCCAACCAACTACCCAAACAATCTCCAATCTCCAATCTCCAATCCCCAATCGTCGCCCCCACCTACGGCCTCACCGAAGCCGCCTCCCAGGTGGCGACGATGCCGCCAGAAGAAGCGGCGCGCAAACCGGGCAGCGTGGGCAAGCCGCTGCTGTTCACATCGGTCAAAATTGTGGGGGAAGATGGCACGCCGCTGCCCCCTGGCGAGATTGGCGAGATTGTGGTGACAGGGCCGACGGTGATGGCGGGATATTTTACAAGAGATTGGAGATTGGAGATTAGAGAACGCGCTCAATCGCCAATCTCTAATCTCCAATCGCTCAAAACGGGCGACCTGGGCTACCTGGACGAGGACGGCGACTTGTGGGTGGTGCAGCGGCGCAGTGATTTGATTGTGTCCGGCGGGGAGAATGTGTATCCGGCGGAGGTGGAGGAGGTGCTGCGAGGGCATACGGCCGTTCTCGAAGCGTGCGTCGTCGGCGTACCCCATCCTGAATGGGGGCAGCAGGTGGCGGCGATGGTGCAGCTACAGCCGGGGCAGTCAGTGACGGAAGCGGAACTGCTGGCCTTCAGCCGGGAGCGGTTAGCCGGATACAAGCAGCCGCGCCTGCTCCGCTTTGTAGATGAACTGCCCCGCACCGCCTCCGGCAAAATTGCGCGGCGGCAGGCGGCGGAGATGATGAAGAGCGCAAGCGGAAATGGGGAACGGCCGTTATAATCTAACATTAGGAGACACGATGACCCAAACCAACCCATACCGTAAAACATATGACGAACTGAAAACGGCCGCTTCTATGCTCTGGCCAGCGCAGCTTTTCCAGCAAGCCGTAGAGAAAAGCATCATCCCGCTGCTGCTGGAAACACAGGAAAACGTAATTGGTATCCTTACCGCCGGAATGAACGATTTACCCGCTCTTTTTACCACCATCAACCTGTCCCGCGTCCCTAACAACCTGTTTGTGCGCCACCTCATGGTTTTGTGTGACGTGGGCGGGGAAAACCTCAGCTCGATTAACAGCGCATTGCCAGCTTTATTACCGGAGGGCGTGTTGGAATTTGAATGGGACGGCCGTATACACCAATATGCCTTCAAACAACTAAGAAAAAGTGAACGGCTGAGTAACACGAGTTTGGGCGTCACTGCTTCCCAACTTCATACCAGCCAATCTTATCGTTTGCCAGATAATATGGTAAAGGAACAGGAACTCTCTGCATGGCACAAAGATATCATTGTCTTGCTGTTGTTTGGCAGTTCCTGCACCAATCCAATCGTGGCCGACAAACTGCAAAAATGCAACATCGGCACATACCTGGGACAGTCTCAGGCCGACGCCTTCAAAAAATTCATTCGGGAGCGATACATTTGGGTGAGTCGTCAAGCAGGCGGTTCCATCTCCAACCAGATGGGGCGATTGGCGGAACAGGCTGTTGTGCAATTCCTGGAAAAGCGGCTGACCGAAACAAACCGGCAAGACATCCAGATTGAACAAAACGGCGTCATCCCCGGCGTGAAGGATAACCAGCAGGGTAATCTCATCAAGTTTGATTTAGTGGCAACAAACGGCAGCCGGTATGTAGCTGTGGAAGTGAGCTTTCAGGAAACGACAAACAGCGTGGTGGAACGGAAGCGTGGACAAGCTCAGACACGTTATGATGCAGTAACAAAAAGTGGTAACAAGCTGGCTTATGTGATTGATGGCGCCGGTAATTTTCGACGCCGCCGGTTTGTGGAAATGCTTTGTGAGTACAGTCATTGTACCGTTGCCTTTGCCCCAGAAGAATTTGAATTGTTGTTTGATTTTATCGTCACTACGCTAGCGGAGAATGCCCAACCATGACCCATTTGTCGGAAAACAGCCGCCCGCTGCGGGTGCGAAAAGTGGTGGTGGATAACGATACGGCCGTACTCCCCCAAACAGCCGGATTCAACCACGTCTGCCTCTTCATCTTGCCGCCACACAACAACCAAAACCGCACCCGGCCATACCGGGAACTGCCAGACATCATCGCCCAGGCCGCGGCTCAACTGGGCGAACAGGCTACCCTTATCACACTTGGCGAACCGGTTGATCTGGTACACGCCCAGACCAGACTACAAAACTTAACCTACCAGCTTTGGGTAAGCATCAAAAAAGCGACCATTCGCCATAGTCCGGTACACAACCATATCCCTGAACATCACATTGGCGCGTTAGTACACACCCGGTACACGGGCGCCCTTAAACACACTATCACCCGGCTCAAATACACCTACTGCCCTGCCTGCGACAAGACCACCAAAGATTACGGTGGCAAAAAGCATACCTATAATTCCTATGGCACTCTCATTTCCGATGTATGGCGGGATATTGCCTGTGATTTGGAAGGGGATTTGTCTCTGGTGCTGCAACGTTTTGCCGACCTGTTTGGTTTGGAACCGTACCAGGAGATGTTGGTGTTTGATTTGCGGCAGATGGGTGAATGGGAGGAACGGCCGTTACACGAACCTCCGCCAGCCTACCAGACCCAACCTGCTTTATTAACGATGCCTGCTCCAGACACAACAGAAATGCCTGGGCGTCTTATTCAGGGAGACAGCCTCACCCATTTACGCCAGTTACCGGACGAATCGGTGGACTTTGCTTTCATTGACCCGCCCTACAACCTGGGCAAAAAATACAACAATTACGACGACGATCTTTCCATTCAAGAATATTTTACCTGGTGTGACGAATGGATTGGGGAAGTGACGCGCATTTTGCGACCGGGCAGAACCGTCGCCATTTTGAACATTCCTTTGTGGGCTGTGCGTCATTTCCTGTTTATGGAAACTATCCTCACCTTTCAAAACTGGATTGCCTGGGACGCGCTCTCCTTTCCGGTGCGTAAAATCATGCCTGCCAATTACGCCATCATCTGTTTTAGTAAAGGAGAGGCACGGCCGTTACCCGGTCTCACCCCACCCGCGAATGACTTTCACATCGAACAAAGCGCACCCGCCTTTCGCCCCTTGCAGCCAATGGCCGAAAATTACTGCCTGCGCCGTTCTTGTATCAAAAAACGGAACGCATTCGGGCTGACTGACAGGGGGCCGCTCACCGACCTGTGGTGGGACATTCACCGGCTCAAGCACAACAGCCGCCGGGTAGATCATCCCTGCCAGCTTCCGCCCCAGCTTTTGTACCGGCTCATTTCCCTTTTTACCGAACCAGGCGAAACGATTTTGGATTGTTTCAACGGCGCCGGTACCACCACTCTGACGGCACACCAAATGGGACGGCGGTTCATCGGCATTGAACTGTCAGAAAAGTACCACCGAATTGCTGAAACACGGCATCAAGAGATTTTGCAAGGTCTTGACCCATTCCGTAAAGCAGCGCGTAAATTGACGGAAAAAAACAGCCGCGTTCCCCGTATGCCCAAACGACAATATGAAATCCCCAAACGCACCCTGCAACTGGAAGTACGCCGCGTGGCTCAAGAAATCGGGCACATTCCCTCGCGTGAGGAAATGATTCAGTTTGGACGGTACGCCATTCATTACTACGATGATTATTTTGCCAGTTGGGGAGAGGCGTGCGCTGCCGCCCGGCATGATGGTATGTCGGAAACAAGAGAGAGTGGCGAATCCAATGGTAAGCAAACCACAGAATCGGCACAGTTGAGTTTGTTTGACCGGGGCATGTTTGACGCCAAACGTTAGGCTTTTGCTTTGAAAGAGTTTGTGCAGGTTAATGGGGTGGATTATTTTGTGACGGCGACCGGCAACGGCCGTCCCCTCGCCCTGCTGCATGGCTTTACCGGCAGTTCGGCAAATTGGGAGGTAGTAACGGCCGTTCTCGCTCCCCACTTTCGCGTCATCGCCATAGATTTGTTGGGACACGGCCGTACCGCCTCCCCGCCAGACCCAACCCGTTACCAGATGGAGAAAGCGGCGGCAGATGTAACAGAGATTATCCAACATACCCTCTCTGCGTTCTCTGCGCCTCTGCGGTTCAACCTTCTCGGTTACTCCATGGGCGGGCGGCTGGCACTTTACATCGCCCTGCACTACCCCCACCTCATCCAATCACTCATCTTGGAAAGCGCATCGCCGGGGCTGGCTGTGGAAGCAGAACGCGCCGCCCGCCGCCAGCGTGACAATGCCCTGGCCGACCGGATTGAGCGAGACGGCATCCCCGCCTTTGTTGATTTTTGGGAAAAGCTGCCCCTCTGGGAAAGCCAGAAACAACTACCGGATGAAAAACGGCTGGCACTGCGCCGCCAGCGGCTGCAAAACAACCCCACCGGTCTGGCAAACAGCCTGCGCGGGATGGGAACTGGTGTTCAGCCCTCGCTCTGGTCCCGTTTGGGGGAGTTGGAGATGCCGGTTTTGCTGCTGGCGGGCGCGCTGGATGAGAAATTTGTGGGCATTAACCGGCAAATGGCGGCGCAAATGCCCACGGCACAACTGGCGGTTGTACCGGATGCCGGGCACATTGTTCATTTGGAACGGCCGTCTGTTTTTCAACACCTTCTTGCCAGTTTTCTCTATCAATCAAGCGGGGACTTTGGCGAATAAGACGTTATTCACGTCTGTTAACTGCTGTGCATGTTCAATCGTCAGGGCAACGACACGGCCGTTTTCACCATAATCAGCATACACATTTTCATTTAACTCAACCGTTTCCAATACTTCCGTGTCGCTGAATTCAATCAACAATGTATCAGTGTCTTCAAAATACCGGATTTTCATGCCATTACCCTTT
>CAZRIB010000183.1:6134-7716 GCA_964600035.1 uncultured Ardenticatenaceae bacterium
CATCTGATTGAATTTCATGAGCATCCGGGTTGGTTATAGTGGCTTCAATCCATTCCATTTTGATCCATGCCCGGTCTGGTCGCTGCTGCATATAATCAAAATATCTGGTCGTCTTCATGATTTTATCATACCATAAAGTTATGTATCGTTCTTTACTTATTTACGATGGCGACTGCGGTTTTTGAGAAAAAAGTGCGCGTCTGGTGCAGACGTGGAGCAAAAGCCGTGTCGCCATCCGCCCCTGGCAGGCCATTCCTGATGTGATGGCGCAGTGGGGGCTGACGGATGAAGATGGCATGACGCAGGCGTGGTTTATTGCTGCTGACGGCCGTTTATTTGGTGGTGCAGAAGCCATTAACCGGGCAATGCGGTTGGTGTGGTGGGCACGGCCGTTTACCTGGCTTTACGTCATACCCGGCCTGCGCCAACTGGAAAACTGGGCTTACCGATGGGTAGCCGCCAACCGTTACCGTTTGCCCGGCAGCACCCCATCTTGCGAAATGCCACCCCCGCCGGAGAAAGACCAATGACCACAAAACAACAATTTCTTGCCAAAGCAAAAACGCGCCATGATTACGCCGACATGCTTCAGGTACGTTATGAACATGCCAACGGCGAACATTACGACACGTGGGTCAGCGGCGAAGAGGTGATGTCCCGCCTGAATACGCAAGACCGTGAGCGGCTTATCAAAAGTTTTAGCCAGAAGAATTGGGAGCAGGCAAAGCGGGCACTGCGTCAGGAAGTGGAGAAGGGGAAGGAAAAGACGCGCGGCTTGCTAAAGGGCAAGCTGGCGGATTTGGTGCAGGGACAGTTGGGCGACAACATTTTTGGCGATACGTTGGCCGACAATATTCGTGGCACAGACAGTAATGAGGATGCCCGTGCCAGAGAGAAAGCGCTGTGGCAGTCCCGGCTGCAAGATGGCCCGTTTCGGGCGGTGGTGTTGGAGCTGGCGTGGGTGAATTTGGCCGGGTCGCTGCCAGATGAAGGGGATACGGCCGTTTCCCCTGACGATTGGGTATAAAAAAACGCCTCAATTACGAGGCGTTTTCTGTATTTGTGTCTGATTTTTCCGGTTCATCCGGGTCGATGATGATGCTGTCTACAACTTTATCATCGGCTGCGGCAAAGCCGTCAGCTTCCCGGATGCGGTTCATGTGCTTAATGACAACATCTTGCGGGGCTAATTCGATGAAAATTTTGGAGGTGGCGAGAACGGCCGTAATATCATCCAACTGCCCCAAAAACGGCAAGAAATCCGTTACAAAATCAAACGGAATCAACACATAAACCAACCCCACAAACGGCAAAACCTTCAAATAAATTGGCACGTCCGGGTCTTTTATCAGGTAATACACCAACCGGGCTTGCTGCCATATATCTCGCCAAAAACCCGGCTCCTTATTTTTTAACGAAACAGCTCGATCAGAGTTCATAACATCATTTTCCTTTTTGTCATGCATAACAATCCCTCCACAATACGAAACAATGCTGCCGCGGTTGCAATTCGGTGATTTTTTTGCGGCGCAATCGGCTTACATAACCTGAGTTCGGAATTAGGACGCAGATACCGCAGATA
>CAZRIB010000184.1:0-7713 GCA_964600035.1 uncultured Ardenticatenaceae bacterium
ACCCGAAGTCCGTATACCGTTTTCCGACGAAGTTACCAGAGGTAGAGCATACGGATTACGGATTACTGAATACGGGTAGTAGGTTAATCTCCAATCTCTAATCTCAAATCTCTAATCTCAACATATTTTGTTGCGGCCGTACAACATGACACGCACGGCAACAAGGAACTCTGCGAAATAATATGGCTCAAGCATTCAAACGATTACAACGTGTACTGGATTTAGAAGCAAAGCAAGGCTACCAAAACAAGGCCGTTGTGGGTGGTATTCGCCAATTTGTGACGTTTTGGGTAAGTCAGGCGCGTGAAGAAGCAGTAGATGAGGCTGACAAGGCTCTGGTGGAACAAATAGCAGACAGCTTGTCGGAATACGGCCGTTTACCCGGCAAAGAAGCCCGCGCCAAACTCATCCAAACGCTTATGGAAAAGGTGCAGCAAAGACAAACCCGCACAGGGCAACAAGCCCCCACCAAAGCACCACAGCCCAAACAGGCACAAAAACCAAAGACACAAACAGCCGAAAAACCAGCAAAGGCAAAGCCGCCACAGTCAAAACCAAAAGCGGGCAAAAAGAAAGCCCCTCCCCCGGCAGTGGCCGCACCGGTAGAACCAGATCCGGCAGGACTCCAGCAGCCCGTCAGCGCAATAAAGGGCGTTGGTCCCAAAATAGCCGAAAAATTAAATAAACTGGGCGTACAAACCATTTGGGACTTGCTTTACCTTTTCCCCCGCCGCTACGACGACTACACCCTGATGAAACCCATCAAAGACCTTGTGTATGGGGAAACAGTCACCATCATCGGCACGATTTGGGAAACCCGTTCCCGCCGTACCCGCACCAATCAGGTCATGGTGCAAGCCACCATTAGCGATGGCACAGCCAATGTGCAGGCCACCTGGTTCAACCAACCCTGGCTTACCGAACAATTACCGGCTGGTATGCCCATCGTCATCAGTGGGAAGGTGGAGCATTATTTGGGGCGGCCTGTGTTCAATTCGCCAGCCTGGGAACGACTGGATATGGATCCGCTAAAAACTCGCCGCATTGTGCCGGTTTACCCGCTTACCCAGGGGCTGTCTGCTCATAAAATGCGCGACATTATGAAAACGGCCGTTTCCCAGTGGAGCGCCAAAGTCCCAGACCCTATTCCGGCCCCCATCCGGGAAAAGCACAATCTCTACATGCTGCATCAAGCCATCAAACAACTGCATTTTCCGGTAAATATGGAAGCGCTGCATGAGGCGCGGCGGCGGTTGGTCTTTGAAGAATTATTCTTGCTTCAGCTAGGCATGTTGGGGCATCGCCACACCTGGCGGCAGCAAAGCGGCATCCCCATTCCCCGCAATGATGAACCCATCGAACAGTTTGCCAGCATGCTGCCCTTTGCTTTTACCAATGCTCAGCGCCGCGTCATCGACGAAATTGTGGCAGATATGTCACGCACCGTTCCTATGAATCGTCTGCTGCAAGGAGATGTGGGGGCAGGCAAAACGGTTGTGGCAGCGGCAGCAATGGTAACGGCCGTTCATGCGGGCTATCAGGCGGCGCTCATGGCCCCAACTGAAATTTTGGCCGAACAGCACTTTAGCGGCCTTTCAAAGCTTCTTTCCCCTATGGGCATTTCGCTGTGCCTGCTAACTGGCAGCACACCGGCCGCAGAGAAGGAGGCCATTTACCACGACCTGGCAGAAGGTAATGTGCAAATCGCCATCGGTACTCATGCCCTCATCCAGGAGGCCGTAACGTTCAAAAATCTGGCGATGGTGGTCATTGATGAGCAGCATCGTTTTGGCGTGGAACAACGGCAGGCGCTGCGGGAAAAAGGGGTGGAAACGGAAAACGGCCGTCCCAGCCCACACGTCCTTGTCATGTCTGCCACCCCAATTCCCCGCTCACTGGCCCTTTCCCTCTATGGCGATCTCGACCTTTCTATTCTGGATGAAATGCCGCCGGGACGACAGGAAATTAAAACCCGTTGGCTGCGGATTAGTGAACGGGAACGCGCCTATGCCTTTATCCGGGGACAAATTCAAAAGGGACGGCAAGCCTATATCATTTATCCACTGGTTGAAGAGAGTGACAAGATAGACGCCAAAGCGGCCGTTTCTGAATTTGAACGCCTGCAAAAAGAGGTATTTCCAGACATACCGCTTGGTCTCATACACGGCCGTCTCTCCTCATCAGAAAAAGAAACCGTCATGCGCGCCTTCTACAACGGAGAAACCAAAATACTGGTCTCCACCTCCGTTATCGAAGTCGGCGTAGACGTACCCAACGCCACCGTCATGATGATAGAAGGCGCAAACCGGTTCGGCCTCGCACAACTCCATCAATTCAGAGGACGCGTCGGACGCGGCGAACACCAATCCTACTGCATCCTCATAGCCGACAACGAAACCGCAACGGCCGAAGAACGGCTCACTGCTCTGGAGCAAACAAACGACGGCTTCGTACTGGCAGAAAAAGATCTGGAACTACGCGGCCCCGGCGAATTTTTCGGCCGTCGGCAAAGCGGCCTGCCAGAACTCAAACTCGCATCCCTGCTAGACATGGACATGCTCACCAAAGCCAGACAAGAAGCCGAAAATCTCATTCAACAAGACCCAACACTGCAGCAGCCAGAACACCAGCAGCTCCACGAACGAGTTGCCAAATTCTGGGAAACTGCCAGCGACATCAGCTAAGCTGTGGCCGGTGTCCTCACCGCGCCACCAGCGGGCACGGTCTGGAAAGCAGCCCTTCGGGACTGAGATGCGGCCCGAGCACCTGTATAGATACATTCGTAATTCATAAATCGTAATTTTCAGAGGAGACGACACGAGCGCGCACTCAACACCATCAATGAAAAGATCTCTTTTTTCATTTTTTCTGCGCCCTCTGTGTCTCCCCGGTTAATTTATTTTCGAAGGAGGCATCTTGTTCAGACGCGCACTTTACCCCGGCACATTTGACCCTGTACATTACGGCCATCTAGACCTGATGCATCGAGCAGCCATGCTGTTCGACGAACTCATCATCGGCGTTTACGACCACACCCGCCCCATCAAATCCATCATTTTTTCAGTCGAAGAAAGAATGAACATGATAGAAGTCGCCCTCAACGGACACCCAAACATCAAAGTCGCCCGCTACAGCGGACTGACTGTAGATTTTGCCCGTGAAATCGACTCCAACATCATCATTCGTGGGCTGCGTGTATTCTCCGACTTTGAATTTGAATTCCGCCTGGCACTGGCAAACCAACGTCTGGCGCCAGAACTGGAAAACGTCAACCTCATGACCAGAGAAGAGCATACCTTCCTAAGCAGCACCATCGTCAGAGAAATCGCATCACTTAATGGGGATGTCAGCAGCATGGTTCCCCCAAACGTAGCCGAAGCCCTAAAAGCACATTTCCAGGGGCCACACACTTACAACTCACTACCTGGATTGCGTGACTAACACATTACTCCGTATAATAATGGCATAATTGTCACCCACTCACAGAGAGCTTGGCTCAGAGAAAGGTAAGAAAGATGGATATACAGCATCTGGTAGACCAATTGGAAGAAGTACTCAACGAAAGCGTTCGCCTGCCATTGAGTGCCTATCTTTTGGTTAATGAAGACAAAATTTTTAACATTATCGACCAGATGCGGGTTTCTGTGCCGGAAGAAGTGCGCAAGGCCAACCGCATTTCGGCAGAAAAAGAACGTATTCTTGCCCAGGCACACGAAGAGGCGGAACGTATTCGTGAACTGGCGCGGCAAGAAGCATCAGAGCTGGTGAAACGTGAAAACATATTGCTTTCAGCTCAACAGCGGGCAGACAACATTTTGGAGCGGGCACGCCGGGATGCCGAAGCACTGCATCATGATGCCGATGCTTATGTGGTAGAAGTGCTGGCAAAACTGGAGGATGACTTGCTGCGGTCACTGGCTGTTGTGCGCAATGGCATGCGGAAAGTACAGGACGAACAACCGTTGGAAACGGCCGAAATCCCACCCCAGCCCGCAGACACCACCGAATAGACAACCCATCCGCCAAAAAATTTAAAATGTTTCTACCTTGACACCTAAGACACCACCGCTATAATAGCAAGTCGCGGCTTTGTTGCCGCTTGTTTTTTGTATACAAGCAAATCACACAGACATTTACGTGGTTTGTTTTCACCAATAGCAAAAACCAAACCATAATGAAGGGGATGTAAGCAATGGGTGCGTTACCAAAAAGAAGAACTTCTAAAGCTCGCCGCGACCGTCGCCGGTCACATCATGCATTGACAACATTTCATCTAGTACCATGTCCAAACTGTGGTGCAATGAAGCGGTCTCATCATGTTTGCCTGGAATGCGGTGAATACCGGGGTCGTAAAATTCTCCCAATTGGCGAGGAATAATTGATTCTTAATGATGTAATCGGCTGAAAGTTTTCAAATGCTTGAACGTGTTTTTTGCCGATTACACAAGCAAACCGCAAAGCAAAGCATTGAAACTTTCAGCGGTTTGCCAGAGGCCGACATAGAGCGGCCTTTTTTGTGTTTCTATCTGCTAATCTTTTGATTGGCAGATTTGCTTTCTAGAGAATTTATGGGCACAGCATTTCTTTTTCCTGGACAAGGTTCGCAACACGTTGAAATGGGGCAAGACCTGGCAAACAGGTATGCCGAAGCACGTGCTGTATTCGATCAAGCAGATGAACTGCTCGGGTTTTCTCTCTCCTCACTTTGCTTCAACGGCCCGGAAGACGACCTGACAGACACCGTTAACCAGCAGCCCGCACTGCTTGTAACCAGCATTGCTACGCTGGCTGCTATGCGTGCTGAAGGTTGGGAAATGCCAGAATATATGGCCGGTCACAGCCTGGGTGAATTTTCAGCTTTGGTAGCCGCAGGCAGCCTGACTTTTGCTGATGGGCTGGCTTTGGTGCGCAAGCGTGGCGAGTTGATGAAGCAGGCTGGCGAATTAAACCCTGGCGCAATGGCGGCCATTTTGGCGCTGGATGCGGAAAAAGTGTCTGCTATTTGTCAGCAAGCATCGGAGCAAGTGGGCAAGCAGGTACAAATTGCCAATGATAATTGTCCGGGACAATTGGTTATTTCTGGGGATGAAGCGGCGCTGACTGCGGCGATGACGATGGCAGAGGGGGCAGGCGCACGTAAGGTCGTAAAACTGCCGATTACAATTGCGGCTCATTCACCGTTGATGGCGTCGGCGGCGGAAGCATTTGCGGAAGCGGTGGATAATACGCCAATTGCCCCCCCACAAGTGCCGGTGATAGCCAATGTAACGGCCGTGCCTCTAACCACTGTGGACGAAATTCGTACAGAACTCAAAGCCCAACTTACCTCACCTGTCAGATGGACGGAATCTGTCCAATATTTATTGGCACAGGGTGTCGATACATTTGTGGAAGTTGGTCCAAAGGATGTTTTGCTCAGTTTGGTCAAACGGATTGATCGCAAAGCGAAACGCATTAAATTTGAGTGATTGAAGTGGACAGCACTCAACAAGCGGCATACAGACATTAGTCATTCATCATATTTTCAGGAGAGACGACCTTGTTAGACGGGAAAGTGGCAGTAGTTACCGGTGCATCACGCGGCATAGGCCGTGCAATTGCAGAAGATTTGGCAGCAAATGGGGCAAAAGTTGTCGTCAATTACAATGCCAGCGCCCAGGCAGCAGAGGAAGTTGTCAAAGCGATTGAAGAAAATGGGGGCACGGCCGTTGCCATTCAGGCAGATGTCAGTAAATTTGATGAAGCCCAAGCCCTCATCAAACAAGCCATCGAAACCTTTGGCTACATCGACATTCTCGTTAACAACGCCGGAACCACCAGAGACACATTGCTCATGATGATGAGCGAAAATGACTGGGACATTGTACTAGACACAAACCTGAAAAGCGTGTTTAATTGTTGTAAAGCAGTAGCCCGCCCCATGATTCGCCGTAAAAAAGGCGGCCGTATCATCAACATTTCATCTGTGGTAGGGCTGATTGGCCAAGGTGGACAAACCAATTACGCGGCATCCAAAGCAGGTATCATTGGGTTCACCAAATCACTCGCTAAAGAACTGGGTGCCCGTCAAATTACAGTCAACGCCATTGCTCCTGGCTTCTTTCCCACCGCATTGACAGAGGTACTACCCGAAGAAATGGTCGAAGGCTCAAAATCACTGATACCACTTGGCCGTTGGGGCGAACTTCCGGAAGTTGCCTATTTGGTCTCCTTCCTGGCTTCGGACAAGGCATCATACATTACTGGTCAAGTCATTAGTGTAGATGGCGGCATCGCCATGTAAGGCATGTAAGATCAGACAGGATGCACACATGAATACTCCAAACGATCAAGAAAAACATGAAAGTATAGGTCGCATTGAGGTTGCTCCAGAAGTCTTGGCAACGATTGCTCATTATGCGGCTTCCCGTGTGGATGGCGTGGTTAAAATGGCCCCCATCCCATCAGATGTAGCCCGCTTGTTCCGCCGCGCCCCCAAGCACGACGGAGTACTATTGGATATGTCTGATAATAAGATACAATTTGATATATATGTTATGATGAGTCCTGACGTGAACATCATGGAAGCGAGCCAGCAAATACAAACGGCCGTTTCCGAATCCATAGATAACATGGTAGGCATCCCCGTTTCCGCCGTTAACGTTCACGTAGAGGATGTTTTGTATGCCCAGGAAGCTGCTTAAAAGGGGCCGGATAATTAACAACCATGAAAACTAGACGTCGCTCTCGCCGTGTTGCGTTGGAAACCTTATATGAAGTAGACCTTGCCAACCACCCGACAAAGGAAGTTTTGTCGCGTCGTCTGGAAGAAAACCCGATGGAAGCAGCAGGCGTCCAATTTACCAGCCTCATTGTTTACGGCGTTATGGAACACCTTGAACGCCTGAACACCCTCATTGAAAAATTCGCCCCTGAATGGCCATTAGATCAAATGGCTGTCATTGACCGCAACATCTTGAGAATTGCCATTTTTGAATTTCTGATAAATGGTGAAACACCAGTCAAAGTTGCAATTAATGAAGCCGTTGAGCTGGCAAAAACCTACGGCTCAGACAGCGCCCCCCGCTTTGTCAATGGCGTGCTGGGTACACTGGCAGAAGAAATGAACGTTTATACAACGGATGAAGAAGTAGCTCTATCCTAATCAAATCCCCCCACTCACAACACCCCCATGGCTACCATTCGCTGTTTTGATGAAGACGGAAAAGCAATCCCCGTTGCTCCGGAAGCTATTACCTTTTCCCCTGCTGTATACGGCATTTTTATTGAAAACAACCAGGTTCTTCTTATTCCCCACCCTCGCACCAACCGGTGGGTATTGCCTGGCGGTTTGCTCACCGCAACAGATACCCCGCCGCAAGCTGTACGCTATCATTTCCGAGAAGTCACCGGCATAACCCCTGTATTAGGGCCAATGGTTTATTTGGAAGAGCGTTATATCATTGATAACGAACGACGAGCCTGGCGCTTAACGGCCGTCTACTACGCCCTCTCCCGCCCACCACTCAACGCCACCACCCTGGCAGAAATTGAAAACAACCAAAATTTCTCTTTCGTCCCACTCCCAGCCATCACCCGCCAAAACACACAATTTGGTTACGATGCCATTCAAGCCTGCAAAATACACTTAGGGTTGAAAGAGCAGCAGCCATTTTTTATGCAGCAAAAACCAATTTGACACACCCCTCTTAACCTGTTATGATGCCAGCCATG
>CAZRIB010000185.1:0-7692 GCA_964600035.1 uncultured Ardenticatenaceae bacterium
AGTTTGATACTGTCTTCCCACCCAACCTTTCATCTAATCCTGATGACAACGAAATATGGAACAAGTTGGGGCAAAAATTTGATGTTCAGCCCGGCAGTACATTTCTCATGAAGCACTTTACGCCAGTAACCACACGGGAACATAAAGAAGCGTTTACAACTACTTTTACGGCCGATCTCACCGGAGAACCGCTGTTACCTCAACAAATGGTGAATAATGTCGTCTCCCTGGCTGAATTGCTTACACTGTACCAGGATAGCCGTACCATTATTATGGCTGTACCACAAGCACAACTTTACACACTTGATTCAGAGAAAATCAAACAAGCAACCCTCGAAGCTACCCGCAAACGACTTGATGATTTCAACGTTCTAACCGTTGAAAATGGAATAGACTACTTGGAAGCTGCTTTTAATGCTCAAGTTGATATTCGGGAAATCCCAGGAAGGCAACAAAAACGTCAAAAAACTGGCCGGCCCCTTGCAGATGCAGTTCTGTATCCAGCCCAATTACTGGCTAAAACTCGAAAATCACCAGATTGTAAAATCTGCCGTCTTAGTGGAACGCCATTTGTGAGCGATGTAATTCCTGTTGCCTCTCGGCTTGACAAGCTCTTTTCGTCGTCATTTGTAGATACAGAATTCGTAGGTATTGGGGGAGATGTAGCTCCCTTAACATACCTTTATATTCTTAATTCGCCCAATGCTGGCGGTGCAGGCAGACAAGGCATTCCTAAACGGACTTCGTTGCGCGGCTCATTTGCTTTATTTGCTCCGGCTTCGCATTATGCTGTGAGCGATCAAGAGGTGGAAGCTGTTGAGGTTCCTCCCCTTGATAAAGGTGGGCGTTTTAAGGCTTCGTTCAATCGCATTACGGTCACAACTCAAGAATTTACGCTGTTTCAGCAAATGTCAAGGCGTATCATTGCTCAATTGTGGCAAAGTGTTGCGCCAGGAGAACCGTTTCCCCTGCCATATTTGGGAGCCATTTTGCTAACCCACAATTCGCGACAACGTATTCGTGATTTATTGCCACAACTGGACATGTTATTTACTGATGTGTCATTAAGAGCATATCCGCTTGAATTAACAGCAAAGCCTGCTGTTGAAATTGCGCTTGAAGTAGCGATTCAGGATTCAAAACATGCCAGCAAGCATACACTGTTAAAAATCTCACCGCGTACCGTTACGATTGAACCAAAGGCATCTATTCCATTGCTCACAGATGATGATGTGCAGACTGAGGTAAACAAAGCATTGTTTGAGCGAGTGGCAGAACTAACAAGAATTACAAAAAGTTTGATACAGAAGAAGCGCAAGCTCAAGCAAAAAGACATATGGCTTAAGCTAGCTTTGGCAGGTGATGATCCGGTGACGGCCGTTTTAGACAGCGCACAAGCTGCTACCGACACAAAGAGGCTACCTAAAGGGTTGTCCTTAGAGAACGCCGCCTTCAACGCTGCGGAAAAATTTTGGGATGAATTCATAAATCAGGACACCATCGCCCAAAGCTGGGAACAGTACGAACAACTAAACCAAACAACAACCACCGCATTAGAAGAATTCCCTATATTACCAATACTGCTGCAAGCATTTCAGAAAAAAGAGACAAAAGGAGAAACGAATGAGTCAACAAGCTGAAAAACCAATAAAATCACTCCCGGAACAAACCCTGGCGGATGCACTTGAAACAACTAACAATCTTCAACTGCAAAGTCAGCGCGCCGATGCTGTCCGTCTGGCAATCCAGACGCTCTTGCTGATACGCGGGGGATTGGATCCAAAATTATTCAAGGGCGAAAAAACATTCAATCCATACCCTGTATTGGTCAAATATATCCGCGCCTCCAATGCAGAAACATTGGGGGAATTGGCAGATAATGTGCTGCGATCCATCTCGCCCAATTTCATTACGCTGCGTTCTCTCGGTGATTTAGCAGAAGCGATTTATAGTCCTTCTGAGGAACTCGACCAAGAAGCCCTGCAACTTTTGCAAGAAGAAACAACCCCGCTGGTTATGTTCATGAAGAAAATCTACCAGGATGCACGCGGTTTCGATGAAGCTGACCCGAATAACTCAGATGAAGGAGACAATTAAAATGACACAAAATGAAACAATGCCCCTTGTAAACGTAAAACTGACTTTGGCTTACCTTGCAGAGCAGCCGATCATTCACACAGAAGAAACAATCGGCAATATCAGTAAAATCAAGAAAATGCGCGTTATTTATAACGGGCAACCTAAATCTGTTCCAGCCCTCTCAGGCAATAGCTTTCGCGGACAATTGCGCGACATTTTAGCTGACCAACTTTGCGCCAGCCTTAGCAATCAAGGGGTGAAAAAGCTCCAGTTTAACAACAATGATGTTTACGGCATTCTTTACAGCGGCGGCGCATTGGGTGAAAAAAGCACAAGCGCACAACTAATTCATGGTTTTTCCGAGAAGTTACCTTCCATGCGTTTGATGGGAGCCGCATTTGGCAATGTCATGCTGCCATCCAAATTGGCCGCCACCCACATCATACCGTGCGCGAAAGAAACGCAGCAGGTATTGCAAAGAATGTATAAAAATCTAGAAACGGATTTAATCCCACCTGTCTCTGAATGGCCTAATGCGAACAACTTGATATTCAACGATGGCCCTCTTACCCGAAAAGATGATCGCCGTGACCTTGCCCGGCAGCGTTTCGCTGAACCCGAAACGACTACTGCTGCAACTGAGGATGACGAACCTCAACGAAGTCAGATGATTTATTATGTTGAGTGCATCCCTTCCGGCACATGGCTGCTACAACAACTCTATTCCAAACTTCCTTTGGATCAATTGGAATTGGGATGTCTTTTTGATGGACTATCAGCCTTTTTAGAAACGCCAACCTTAGGTGGGCGCAGCGCGGCGGGTTATGGACAGGTACAGGTCAAAATTCAAGGTTCTGTTGGTTCTGAAACCATAAATTGGCCTGATGAATGGCCCGAAAGTGTTAAAGAGGCTATCAAGGCTTATCAGGACTACTTAACTGAAAAACAAGACGAGCTTTTGACTGCGCTTACAGTTACACGGGAAAAGAGCTAATGGCAGCACGTCGTCAATCCAACAATGTCTTTACTGTTGATCACGAAGTTCATGATGCTTTGCGTGATGCCCAGTGGACATTTGGGGTAACAACGGATCGCACCGTTTATGAACTTCGTTTAGATTTGGCAACTCCTGCGGCAACAACGGCTGAAAAGGCCAATGCGCCCAGCATTGGATTACCAACGCTTGATGGATTTCTCAGCTATGTAGCCTTTCGAGCGGCTTTGAATAAAGCGGTATCAACAAATCCGCATTTATCAAAACGGCTGATTTGGCAGTGGAATACAGCCTTGAGAGAACCTGATTCGTGGATTGATTTTCAACTACCCCTGCGAGCCATACCGTTGTCAGATTTGCCCCCTATCTTTGATTGTTCAATTGGTCTACCTATAAAGGAAAATGGAGATGTGCTGATCCCAGCCGGTGCTTTTTTTGTTCGCAACAACAACGATCTCATCACCTATCCTGAAGTTGTAGATTCTATACCATTACGTAGACGAGTTAGCGAACCGTTTGGTCGTCCAATTCACTTAAAAAGGAGTCTTAAGACTAGCGAGGGGTCTACAAAAGCTCTTGATAATCGTCTTTATTTTCCACTTACTACCAGTTATCTCTTTTTCTTTCGAGGAAACAAGGAAGGCGTTGAACGTCTTTTGAATTTTGCAGTAGAAAATCAAATCGGTATTGGAAAGAAGACTACATTAGGATACGGGCAGGTCGCTTCTTATCATGTGAAGGCTCGGTCAGATATTGAAGCGACTTGGGCGTATCCAATCTTGGGCAATAATCAATTGGCGCTAATAAAGAGTTTGCCTTTTGATCGTGTGTATGCCTGCCGACAGTCATCAGATCGCAACAATCTTGAACTCTTTGGTTGCGAGAAATTTATCCTTGTTGCTGCAATCGAGACACTTGGTACTTATCGTCCACCATATTGGTTACGTGAACGCAGAACTCAAATAGTGCGTTATGGTTCAATTATCCAGAAACAATAGCACACCATGATCACCCTGACCCTCACCGCCCAAAGCGAAAAAGTTGCACCCGAAAACGAGTGGGGGCTGACCCCACCCCCACTCTACCACCAATACCGCACGGCCCGCGCCCTCAGCGATCCGGCTACCCACCTCGTTGTCAACAGCTACAACACCGGCACAGGCAAAACCCGCGCATCCTTCCTGCACCTGTTTGCGCTAAACGGCCGTCATCAAGACATCCTCCTCATCGCCCCCACCAACGCCCTCCTCGGCCAGCACGCCGAAGACGCCCGCGAATTCGTCCAGCAATATAACCTTGACTACAAAGTCATCCCCGTTACGGCCGCCACCGTGCGCCAATACCGCCAACAAATCATCGCTCAGGGCCTCTACAGCGAAGGGCAAATGCGCAGCGGCGAAGTACTCTTCCGCCTCATCCAAAACTACCGCGAATTTCACCCCGGCGAATACCGGCGGCAAGGACTTGTTTTCGTCACCAACCCCGACATCTTCTACTATGCCCTCATGTTCCAGTATGGCACGCATGACCAGCGCAACCTCTTCCAAAGCTTCCTCACCCGCTTCAACACCATCATCATTGACGAATTCCACTACTACGACCAAAAGCAGCTCGCCTTCTTCCTCTTCTTCTTCGCCATCAGCAAAAAAATGGGCTACTTTGAACATACTGGCCGTAAAATCTGCCTGCTTTCCGCCACCCCCAACAACCATGTCATCAGTTATCTCAACCAGCTTTTCGGCGACAACTGGCAGCACATCAGCCCGGACAACGAACCGCCGGAAAGCGCTAACCTGCCCACCATTCCCACCCTGGCCCCGCTTACCCTGACGCTCACCAGCGATAAGTTGGAAGATTGGGGCAAGGCCAATACCGATAACCTGAAAATTTGGCTCAATCAGGGGGAAGACGGCGCCATCATCAGCGATTCGCTGCGGCGGGTAAACCGGTTGTACGCCCAACTGCGACGGCCGTTAACCGAACCCAACATCGGCCGCATCACCGGCCCCGAACCGGAAACCGCCCGCCAAGCCGCCACCGGCAAGCCCCTCATCCTGGCTACCCCCACCGTAGACATCGGCTACAACTTCAAAAAATTGGGCAAAACCCGGCAAAACATAGACTTTCTGGTGTGCGAAGCCCGCTTTGGCGACGACCTCATTCAGCGCATCGGCCGCGCCGGCCGCGTGCTGGGCAAAACCGAAACCGATACCCCCAGCCGCGCCATCGCCCTGCTCAAAGAAGGCGCGTTGGACGCCCTGCGCTCCTACAACGGTCAAACCCTCACCCGTGCCCAATTCAAAGCCATCATCCAGGACCGTCAGGACGTGCTGCCGCATAAACACAACCTCACCGGTTACATCCGCACCCACGCCATCACCGAAATCTTCTACCCGCTCTACCGCACCCACCTGGACACGCCCCTGCCGGAAGAAAAGGAAGCGCTGGAAGAACTATACCGCGATCTGTGCCAACTGTTTGGCGTGCGCGGCGGCTCCTTCCAATCACTCTCAGGCTATTTCCGCAAATTTTACTACCGGCAAAAATGGCTGCGAGAGTCACAAAAAGGTATCCAATTTAACCTGGAAACAGCCAAACATACAGCCGACTGGTTCAAATTCCGGGGCGACGATGAATATGACCCTCAAGACCTGCTGCCATACCTGCAAGAAGAAACTGTTTTAGCCTACCCGGAACAGCAAACAGAGCTGCGCCGCTTTGTGGAAGAACAGGTACAGCTTACCCGCTCCCTCTTCAATTTCCGTGACTCCTTCCAGGGGCCAACGGCCGTTTTCCACGACCCCGACCACCTCCACTCCACCGAAACCATCAACAGCCACGACATCTTCCACATCATCGAAACCTACCACGTGCAATGGCTGACCGGCCGGAACGACTTCATCCAATTGTGCGGGGAGACTGAACTGCGTGGCGATTTCTACGGCCGTATCCATGCCCACCGCGACACCCCCCTGCGTCTGGAACTACACCACACCACCGACATGGAAGAAGACCGCTTCAAAGCCGCCTACGAAGGCCGCCCCGTCGCCATCACCAGCCTGGAACTCGTCGCCAAAGACCACAACGGCGGCATCGTGCCCCTGGATGACCGCATCCGTCACAGCCTGCGCGACCAGCACCACGTCGTTTTGCTCATTGATGAAGAAATGAAAGGGTGGGCCATCAACGCCCTGCGGCACAGCCCCTGGTACGGCCGTACTCTCACCATCACCTTTCCCGACCGCGCCAACGTGCCCTATACCGCCTACCTGGGCAAAGCTGCCTGGCTCGCCTGGCCGGAACTGCAAGTTGCCTACAAGATTCGGAAACGGATGAAATCTGAAGCGATCATCATTTGAATTACGAATTACCAATTACCAATTACAAATCAGGAAGGATAAATTATGAACTCCCCCAACCTCTACGCTCTCATCATCCGGCTCATCGCCGACCAGAACGGCCGTCTCTCCGCCACCGACGGCCATCTCTGCCATGCCGCCTTCCTCGACATCCTGCGGCAGGTAGACCCCGACCTTTCCCAAACCTTGCACAACATGAACGGCCGTAAACCCTTCACCCTCTCTCCCCTACACGGCTACGGCTACGGCCGTAAAGGCCAGCGCCGCATCACCGCCGGTCAAGAAGGCTGGCTCCGCATCACCCTTCTCGACCCCACGCTCTTTCACACCTTCATCCAGTACTTCCTTCAGCCCGCCAACAGACCAACCATCCAGCTGGAAAAACAACAATTCCACGTCACCGAAATCCTCAGCAGTCCCGGCAGCCATCCCCTTGCCGGTTATGACAGCCTGCAAAACCTGCAAAACAAATGGGAACAACCAACCAACCAACCCGCCAACCTCCACACCATCCAACTCAATTTTCGCACCCCCACCGCCTTCAGCCGTCGTAACCCGGAAATCGCCCACCGCTATATCCACGTCCTCCCCGACCCCCACATTGTCTTTGGCGAACTCGCCGGGTACTGGGACAACCTCACCGGCAGCCGCACCCAGGAAGTTGTGCGCCAATACGCAGCCGACCACGTCGTTGTCGCCCGCCACACCATCAAAACCCATATGTACCAATACAGCAAAGCCAAACAAATCGGCTTCACTGGTCGCGTCACCTTCCAAATACTCGACCAGGGCAACACAGACCTCATCTGCCACCTCAACCGCCTGGCCGACCTCGCTTTCTACACCGGCGTTGGCAGCCGCACCGGCATGGGCATGGGGCAGGTATCCAGAATTATGAATTATGAAGGATGAATTATGAAGGATTTCGTATGCCTGAGTATGATCTGAGAAAACGGACGAAGCATTTTGCTTTGAGAATTATCAAGCTTTACAGCGCTTTGCCCAAAACGACAGAAGCCCAAGTAATCGGTAAACAATTTTTACGTTCCGGCACATCCGTAGGCGCAAATTATCGTGAAGCCTACCGTGCCGAATCCGGCGTCATGCCAGAAAACAAGTTAGCGTCCCTTTTAGACGAAACAAACCAACTCATCGCCATCTTCACCACCACCGTCAAGAAAAGAAAAGGATGAATTATGAAGATGGCTTTTCTTTCATCATTCATAATTCATCCCTCATAATTCCTATGGATTACTTGCC
>CAZRIB010000186.1:0-3037 GCA_964600035.1 uncultured Ardenticatenaceae bacterium
CGTTCCAGCACCTTATCCACACTCAATAGAGATGTAATCGCCTTGCCGATATTAAACAAGGTATTCATCTCATGAGACCGGCGGCTCATTTCCACTTTGACACGGCGAAGCTGTTCGGCCAACTCTTCTTTATCATGAATCAGCCGGGTTTCCATGAGCGCCCGATCAATCGTGTCTACAATTTCATCAACCGTAAACGGCTTGATAATGTAATCTTTGGCTCCCAGGCGAAACGCTTCTATGGCGCTCAATTCAGATCCATAACCCGTCATCAGCACAACCGGGATGGTAATAGAAAGCTTTGCCATTTCTTGCAGCACATCCAGCCCGGTCATTTCTGGCAGGTTATAATCGAGCATCACCAGATCAGGCTTTTCTTCCTGAATAAGTTTTAGCCCGGATTTTCCGTCGTAGGCATATAAAGTTTTGTAGTTATAGGAAGGCAAAACGTGTTGGGTAAGGTGTTTGATGATCTCTTTGCTATCGTCAACGACTAGAATGCATTCACCGGCCATGAAATTTACTCAAGTTAAGGTATTGGGTTACATTACGTTAATGAAACAAAACGCTGGCGATTGTTTGTTGTAAATGGCCAGCTGTGACAAACATTATTCTAAATGAATTTTGAAAACGTATTGTTACAAATAGGCAAACACCAGTGACAACAAGGTGTTTTGGGTTGATATTTGGAAAGGGTGAAGCGAAATGGCTTTATGCTCCAGCAGCCCGAATTATTGCAAAAATTTACAAGGCTTTTCTTGTAATGAGGAGATTATAGCATATGCCAACATCTCTTGGCATGTTTTTTATGGCGGCTTAAAATGTGGCAGGGGGAGACGCGGCGGGGATGCCGCAGTTCACTTTTAACCCATTGTTCATTAATCTTTCTTTTTCAGGAGGTTCCCATGACCCGTATTATCCGCGCCCCACGCGGCACAAAATTGCATTGTAAAGGATGGCTGCAAGAAGCCGCCTACCGTATGCTTCAAAATAATCTTGATCCCGAAGTTGCCGGAGATCCCCAAAATCTGATTGTTTATGGTGGCAGAGGTCGTGCAGCCCGTAACTGGGAAGCCTTTGATGCCATTCTCGAATCCTTGCGCGAACTGGAAAACGACGAAACGCTGTTAGTGCAAAGTGGCAAACCCGTCGCTGTATTCCGCACGCATCCCGATGCGCCTCGTGTTCTCATAGCCAACTCAAATATTGTCCCGCACTGGGCAACCCAGGAAAATTTTGACAAATGGGAAGCAGAGGGATTGATTATGTACGGCCAAATGACGGCCGGTAGTTGGATTTACATTGGCACACAAGGCATTTTGCAAGGCACTTATGAAACATTTGCCGCAGCAGCCAAACAAGCTGGCTGGCCATCTTTGCACGGCAAATGGGTGTTAACGGCCGGATTAGGTGAAATGGGCGGTGCACAGCCGTTGGCCATTACCATGAATGGCGGTGTGGGGCTGGTCGTAGAAATTGATGAGTGGCGGGCAGAACGGCGTGTTGAGCACCGCTATATTGATGAAATTGCGGAAGGTCTGGACGATGCACTTAAGCGTGTGGACTATTATTTGGAAAAGAAACAACCACGTTCTATTGGCCTGATTGGAAATGCAGCTGAGGTTTTTCCGGAGATTTTAGCCCGTAAGCGTCTGCCGGATATTGTGACTGACCAGACTTCTGCCCATGATTATCTGGCTTATTTTCCGCATCATATGAGCTTTGAGGAAGGGCGCGCCTTGCGGGAACGTGATCCTAAGGAGTTTGCCCGGTTGTCTGGTGAATCGATGGCGCGCCATTGTGCTGCCATGGTGGAGATGCATAAGCAGGGGGCGATTGTCTTTGATTATGGCAATAATTTGCGCCAACGTGCTTTTGATGCCGGTGTGACAGATGCGTTTAGTTATCCGGGGTTTGTGCCTGCTTATATACGGCCGTTATTCTGCGAAGGCAAAGGCCCATTCCGTTGGGTTGCTCTTTCCGGCGACCCCGAAGACATCTACACAACAGACAAAGCCATCATGGAACTGTTCCCAGAAGACGAATCCCTCCATCGCTGGCTAAAAATGGCCCAGGAACAGGTTCATTTTCAAGGACTGCCTGCCCGTATTTGCTGGTTGGGCTATGGCGAACGGGCACGCGCCGGCCTTAAATTCAATGAGCTTGTCGCCAGCGGCAAAGTGAAAGCCCCCATTGTCATTGGCCGAGACCATTTGGATGCCGGTTCTGTTGCCAGCCCAAACCGGGAAACTGAAGGCATGAAAGATGGCTCAGATGCCATTGCCGATTGGCCGATCCTGAATGCGTTGATTAATGCTGTTAGTGGTGCAACCTGGGTCAGCTACCATCATGGCGGCGGTGTGGGCATTGGGTACAGCCTGCATGCCGGGCAGGTCATTGTTGCAGATGGCACACCGGAGGCTGCCGCCCGTTTGGAACGCGTGCTGACGGTTGATCCTGGCATGGGTGTGGTGCGCCATGCGGATGCTGGCTATGAAAGAGCGATTGAAGTGGCTAAGGAGCGCGGCGTAAAAATCCCAATGTTGAAGTAGGGCACACCCGGGTTTGCGGCTGCACTTCACATAAATCAAAATTACTTTACGTAAACTTAAAAACATGTTATATTAACCCTGAATGAGCTTTGTTTATGTTATGTTGGCCTTGTCATCTCCGGTCGAGTCGGTAGGTAAAGTCGGCCAGCCTTATTGTGGAGGTAGAATATGTTATCCCGAAAGCGTTTTGTTTATTGGTTGACTTTTGGCGCGATACTCAGTTTGCTGCTGGCAGCCTGTGTACGGCCGTTTCCAAGCCCAACAGACACAGGAACAGACACCACCGAACAGGTGGAAACAACGGCCCCAGAAGGTGCAAATCCAGAGACGCCAGCCGATACCGGTTATCCGGGAGATGCCTACCCTGGTGATGGTGGCGATGTGGGCGGCGGCGCACCCGGTGATGGAAGTGGCGACACCGGTGATACCGGCGACACTGGCGATACTGGTGACACAGGTGATACTGGCAATACAGGCGACACTGG
>CAZRIB010000186.1:3137-7684 GCA_964600035.1 uncultured Ardenticatenaceae bacterium
CTGGTGACACAGGTGATACTGGTGACACAGGTGATACTGGCGATACTGGCAATACTGGCGACACTGGTGATAGTGAAGTGGGTGGTGGCGCCCCCGGCTCCGAAGGCGGAGAGACCACAGGCCCCATTACACACGTTGTGGCTCCAGGAGAAAACTTATATCGCATTGGCTTGCAGTACAACGTGTCCTGGTTGACCATTGCCCAACTAAACAATATCCCCGCGCCTTATACCATCAAAGTGGGGCAAACATTGCAAATTACACAGGGAGAAGCCAAGACACCCACCTCTCCAACAACCTACACCGTACAAGCTGGTGATAACTTGTTCCGCATTGGTTTGAAATTTGGTGTAAATTGGCGGCAAATTGCTGAAGCCAATGGCATTGTAAACCCCAATGCCATTCAGGTGGGACAAGTCTTGAAGATTCCGGAATCAACACCCGGCCCGGGTACAGAATTTAGCCATGTGGTGCAGCCCGGCGAAACGTTGTTCAAAATTTCGCTGCAATATGGTGTTTCCTGGGTTTCTATTGCTGAAAGAAATGACATTGGTACGCCATATGTGATTTATGTGGGTGAAACACTGATTATTCCCAGTAACTAGCGTATAATTGTTTGACGAACCATTTTGGAGCGTAGCCTAAAAGCTGCGCTCTTTTTTTGCGAGGACAAAATTATGTGGCAAGGTGTTATTCATAAATACAGACAATTTTTACCATTTGATGAAAGTACGCAGATTGTGACGTTGAATGAGGGGAATACGCCGCTCATTAAGGCTGATAAATTGGCTGAGGCGATTGCGCCAAATGCAGATTTGCAGCTTTATTTGAAGTATGAGGGGCTGAATCCGACAGGTTCTTTTAAGGACCGGGGAATGACGGCCGCAATCACGCAGGCGGTTAAAGAGGGGGCTAAAACGGTTATTTGTGCCAGCACGGGGAATACGGCCGCTTCTGCGGCGGCGTATGCGGCAAGGGCTGGTCTGCGCTGTTTAGTATTGGTTCCCGAAGGGAAAATTGCGCTGGGCAAATTGGCCGCTTCTCTGGCATATGGTGCTGAGGTAATTAGCATTGCCGGGTCGTTTGATGATGGGCTGGATATGGTGCGTGAAATTGTGAAGCGGCAGCCCATCGCTTTGGTAAATTCCATTAATCCCTGGCGGCTGGAGGGTCAAAAGACGGGCGCATTTGAGATTGTAGACCAGCTTGGGGGCAAAGCGCCGGATTGGCACTGTTTGCCGGTGGGGAATGCAGGCAACATTACGGCCTATTGGATGGGATACCAACAGTATGGCAAGGGGCTGCCCCGGCTGCTAGGAGGGCAGGCGGCTGGTTCTGCGCCGCTGGTGCTGGGTAAGGTAGTGGAAAAGCCGGAGACGATTGCGACGGCTATTCGCATTGGTAACCCGGCACGCTGGCATCAGGCGATGGCGGCACTGGATGAGTCTGGGGGCATTATTACGGCCGTTTCTGACGACGACATTTTGGCTGCCTGGCATTTGCTGGCTAAATTGGAGGGGGTGTTTGTGGAGCCTGCTTCAGCGACGGGGGTGGCCGCATTGAAGCAGCAGATTGCCCAGGGAGCGATTGACCCAACCGGAAAAACGGCCGTTTGCATCCTAACCGGGCACGGCCTGAAAGACCCGGGTACGGCCGTTTCCCAGGCCAAAGAACCTGTTCAAATCCCGGCCAATATTCAGGCGCTGGAAGCCTATTTGGCAGAAGGTTAAAGAGCGTATTTCGGGGGGGCAGAGGAAAAAAGGTGACCAGGTGACTAGGTGATGGGGTGATAGGGATTTGAAACCTGTTACCTGTCACCTGCGCAATCTCCAATCACCAATCTCCAAAATGAGGTGGAACATGTCAAGATTACCAGACCAACCATTTGCAAAACAAAACGGCCCATTGGTATTTGCTCATCGCGGATGGCGTGGCAAGTATCCTGAAAACACCCTGTTGGCTTTTGAAAAAGCTGCCCAATTGGGTGTGGATGCACTGGAGATGGATATTCATGCGACGAGTGACGGGGTGCTGGTGGTACATCATGATGATACCGTTGACCGGATGACGGACGGGCAAGGCCCCATCAAAGATTATTCCTGGGCAGCCCTGCAAGAGCTGGAAGTGGGACATAATTGGACGGATGATGGCGGCCAGACGTACCCGTTTCGGGGGATGGGGCTGCGTATTCCAGCATTGGAAGATGTGTTCCGGCACTTTGGCGACTGGTGGATTAATGTTGATATTAAGCAGCGAGAACCGAACATTGTACGGCCGTTTATTGAGATGATTCGAGATTACAACATGAGCAGCCATATGATGGTGGGGTCTTTTCACAAAGAAAATGTGGCTGAATTTCGCCAGCTTGCACCAGAGATTGCCACGGCGGCCGATTCTGCCGAAGTGCGCCAACTGCTGGTGTTGTCCAAATTGGGTTTGGGACGTTTTTACAATGCCAAAGCCAAAGCGTTGCAAATTCCAGAGACATACCGCGGCTTGCAGATTATTACCCCGCGCTTTGTACGCGATGCCCACCGCAGGGGTGTTGCTGTGCATGTGTGGACGGTGAACGAAACGGCCGATATGTCTCGCTTGCTAAATGCTGGTGTAGACGGCATCATGACCGACTACCCCGACAGGCTGTTGGGGCTGTTAGGGCGGCTGGAGATTGGCGGTTGAAAAACCAGCTGCCTGACAGTTTTTATTAGGACGCAGATGAATGCGAATGACACAGATTTTTTAGCGAAATTATCCGTGTTTATCTGTGTCAATCCGTGTCCAATTCCTTGTTATTAAAAAGTGTCAGGTGACCAGGTTGAAAATTGTCCTTGTGTCCTATTGAGTAGATGAAGTTGGGTTTGGTATTGTTGGCAAATGGAGATGTCGTGATGGGTGAAGGATTACGCCGGCGGGCAACGCTTTATATTGTGGAGAATGACCATATTTTGTTGATTTCGCGAATGCGAAACGGCCGTTATTTCTATGTTATTCCCGGCGGCGGTGTTGAACCAAATGAAAGTTGGGACGAAGCGGCCGTACGTGAAGCCCGCGAAGAAACATCTCTGGCAGTAGAGCTAGGCCCCATCTTGCAAGAAGGGTATTGGCAAATGTATGACATTGCTCAACAAGAGCGTGCTTATCTTGTGACCCAATTTGAAGGCGTGCCTCAGTTGAATGATGCAGAAATGCTTGCCCGGCAAACAGATTACAACCGGTATGCGTTGGCATGGCTGCCTTTGGAGAAGTTCGCAGAGGTAGAATGCTATCCGCCTAAAGTAAATACGGCCGTTATTCGTCAGGCGCTAAACGAAAACGACAAGCCAACAAAAATCTAAAGCTAACTTTGGACGTATCCGTTCAGATGGAACACAGAATTACACGAAGAATGCGCAAAGTTACACGGAGAATAGAGTGTTTTTCTCAGTGAAACTCCGTGATTTCTCTGTGAATCTCTGTGTAACTGAACGCTTACCTTTGGACAACCATGAAACTATCTCGCCGTACATTTTTACAGCTAGGTGGCGCGGCTGCGGCTGGTGCAGCCGCCAGTTATATCTATGGCTTTGAGCTTGAGCCGCTTTGGCTGCAAATAGAAAACGTAACAGTTACCTTGCCCGGCCTGCCTCCTGCGCTGGATGGGTTCAAAATTGCCCATTTAAGTGACCTGCACCTTTCGTCATTGATTCCTCTTTCCTTAATTGAGCGGGCTGTACAAAAAACAAATGCACTGCGCCCGGATTTGGTTACATTGACGGGTGATTTTGTGTTGGAAACGGCCGAACACATCTTTGAACTGGCCCCAGTGCTGGCAAAACTAAATGCTAAATATGGCGTGTTTTCCGTGCTGGGCAATCACGACTATTGGACAAATGCAGCCGTTGTGACACATGGTTTACATACACATGGTGTGCCTGTGTTTACCAACATGGGGCGGTCATTATCCAATGGGCTGTATCTGGCCGGGGTGGATGACGCGATGGACGGCCAACCCGACATTGAGGCGGCGCTGGCTGATGTGCCCACAAATGCGCCGGTTGTGCTGCTAAGCCATGAACCGGATGTGGCAGACGAATATATGAGAAACGGCCGTGTTGCCTTGCAGTTGTCCGGGCACAGTCACGGTGGTCAAGTACGCCTTCCTGGTCGCGGCCCCCTTGTTTTGCCCCCCCTGGGACGCAAATATCATACTGGCTTGTACAAGGTGGGAGATGGCTGGCTCTACACCACGAGAGGCATTGGCATGGTTAAGCCAGCCGTGCGCCTGAACTGCCCCCCTGAAATTACCCAAATTACATTGACAAGAGGATAGTACTCAGTCAAGTGTTCTTTGATGGATACAAAGATTGGTTCAATCTCCGAGATTGAACCAATCTAATCCCTCATTTCACATGTGACTGGGTAATAGGTATTGATGAGCAATAATTGATGATTAAGGCATGTACTTTGATCATCAATCTATTAATCATTAATGCTGAATACGCGCACGGTAAAGTTTGCGTGCCGCCATGTGTGCCAACCACAAATCTTCTCCAGCCCAAGTCAATCCC
>CAZRIB010000187.1:0-5956 GCA_964600035.1 uncultured Ardenticatenaceae bacterium
TTCTTGTTTTGGAAACTTTTTGTCGATTCAATAAAATTGACCGGTTTGATATTTGCCTATACCCGCGTATGTGGAGAATGTAATGAGTGATACTGTTGAAGCAAAGAAAACTACTTTTCGTGAGCCGCTAATTATTGGTGTGTTGTTTGTTCTTGGGTTTTGGTGGTTGGTTAATACATTAAACACGGGCAATCCGTTTTGGTTCTTGCCTTTTCAACCTTCTTATGAACCCAGCCGGATTGTGGTGCGAGATTATGGCACGGCCGTTACCCTGCGCCCCGGTGACGAACAATTCACCCCCCTTGCTGACGCCATTGATGCTGTATTATCCGATTTTCGCAGCCGTGACCTGGTGTCCATTGGCCTGTCCGATGAAACCTTGCGCCGCTATGCCGAAGAAGAGCTGGTGATAGAAGTGTATTATCCCGAAGATGTCGAGTTTAATACCTCTGTTCGCATGACCGGCATTAACCAGCTTTTGTTTCCTATTGATGCGACCCATGCTGGCAAGAATTACGTATTTATTGGCACAAATGGGGAATGGCGAGCGGGTGCACTTGCCGTGGCTGATATGACGCCTTTAATGGACGCGATGGTTGAGTTGGGTTATCTGGAGAAGCAGGAATGACAGAGAAAACGTTGGCGATGAAGCTTTTGGAGGGGAAGCGTGTGCCGTATGAAACGGCCGTTTACCCCACCACCATCCGCGACGCCCAGGAAGTAGCCAAAGCTATCGGCGCAAACCCGGCACAAGTGTTCAAAACACTGGTCGTTCTGCCGCCAGAAGAAAAAGGGCCAAAAGCCAAACCTATCCTGTATGTCCTGCCAGCCCACCACCAACTCAATTTGAAAAAGTTGGCAAAAGCGGTGGGTGCGAAAAAGGTAAAAATGGCAGCCCACACTCAGGCAGAATCGCTTACCGGTTTGCAAGTGGGCGGCATATCACCGCTGGCACTGCTCAACAAAGGGTTTGCGGTTTATCTGGATGAGGCGGCAAAAAGCCAGGAGACAATATACATCAGTGCGGGAGAGCGAGGACGGCAGATAAAGCTGGCCGTTAAAGATTTGGTGAAGTTGACACGGGCAAAATTCGCTGCGGCCAGCGACCCTGCTGCGGAATAAAAAAATTGGAGATTGGTGAATCTAATCTCCAATCTCCAATTACCAATCTTCAATTACCAACTTTTGTTACATTTTGGCGGTTAGCTTTTGAATGGTGTGAATGACATCCGGGAAGTCGAATGGTTTGGGGAGAAATTCGGCTTGCAGTTCTTCTAATGTGGCTTTGTCCGGGGCAGGCCATGCGCTAACCAACACAAACGGCCGTTTCTCTCCCCGGTTACGCAGTTCTTTTGCCAGCTCCACCCCTGTCATTTTGGGCAGCCGAATATCAAAAAAGAGCAAGTCAGCCTGTTGAAACTCTGTGCGATCCATGTTTTCCAACAACGCTTCTGCGCTCATGAAAACCGGATGTACCCGAATGCCAAACAGCCCCAGCCCGCTGACTAACAATTGGGCAATGCTTGGTTCATCTTCTACATAAACAACATTGATTGTTGGTTGATTGTTATTTTGCATAGCCATGTCCTTTTCAAGATGGCTTAATGTTAGCCGTTTCATGGCTGATCGGCAATGAGAAAAATGGCAGGCAGCCATTGTTGATACGGCCGTACCGCGTACACTGCTTCAACCATGACCGGTGCTGATTCGCCGTCGTCAATTTCAGCAACGGCCGTATGCCACACATCATCCACCGCCAGCGATCTCGTCATTACAACCGTCAGCATGGGTGTGCTGCCATTAGCTGCCGCCCCCGTCCAAACGACATCATTCCCCTGCCAGATGGCGCTTCCCGCCGAGACAGTGAGGGTAGGGGTAACGGGGTTTAGCCGGTTGGGTAAATGCAAAACGGCCGTTACCGGATTTGTCGTGGGCAGGCCGCTGTTTGTAAGCGCCAATGTGTAGGTAATGTTTTGTATGGGCGCGGGTGGACTGGCGGCGGCTGTCAGGCTTGAGCCGCTAAAATCTGACCCATCTGCCCACAACATCACCGCCCGGCGAATTGTTAAATCGTGGTAATCGTAATGGATGAATGCCTCGTTCAGAATGGGGGTGTTGGCTGGCGTACTGGTGTTGGGCGTTGTTTCATACACAATCACGTGGCTTTCGCCGGGAGCAAGCTGCCCCTGCCATGTCAGGGTACGGCCGTTTCCAGACAGCGTGCCCCCTTGCAGCGAACCCGGCAGCAGGTCAAGTTGGGTAGGCAGCGGGTTGGTCACAGAAACGGCCGTTTCATGCCCAAGCACACTATTTGTCACCGTCAGCGTAAATTGTTGAGACGCGCCCAACCGGGCAGTACGGCCGTTTACCACCAACTCCGAATCCCCAAAGTCACTCAACCAGCTCACCCCATCCTGCATACTTTGCAGCTGCGCCGTTACCGGCAGCGTTTCCCAGGGAATACCCCAAAACAACGACCGCCAGCCGTCGCCCACAGCCGCCACAGCCGCCACACCCTGGTCATGCCACAAAAACGGACGGCTGTTTCCGCCGCCTACCAGCCCATCGCCATGATTTTGGTAAGGCGAAAAAGTGAGGGTTTGCGGCCATTGCAGTTCCGGCGCAACAGCACTCCACGACGGTGCAAATACCATTGTCGGGGTAATAGACTCTTGAAATTGGGCTGCTCCAAGATAATGGCTGGCAAGCGGGTCTGTTTGATGGTAATACATGAAATCCTGACTGCTCAAAAAGAGCCGCCCCCCTTGTTCAAGGTAATTTGTCAGCAGGGCGGCTTCTGCCGGTTCAATGGGACTGAACCAGTCGTACCCGGTGAACCAGACCACAAAATCATAGGCATTTAGCAGCACCTGCGGCATTTGGCCGCGTACATTATTGTCCCAACCGACCTCCCACACGTCGTAGGGAATGCCAACTGCGTCGAGGGCGGCCTCGTACTCTGCTTCCCGGTGGTAGAAACGGTCATCGTCTACCAGCAAAAGGCGGGCGGGTGTTTTATGGGTCATGGGCAGGTGGGTTTGGATGTAGCCAAAGTTGCCGGAAACGGCCGTTACTTGCAGTTGGTGTTCGCTGTTTTCGGGTGCATCTTCCGGCACATGGACACGCAGCACCGTTTGCCCCATTTCACACGGCCCCAGCGCCATTGTCGTTGTTACCAGCTCTGTTTGCCATGCTTCACTCGTCACGGCAAAGGAGATGGTGTCTGTCATCGTTTCGCTCAAATTGCGTACAGTCACGGTATACACCATCTCATCGCCGGGCAGCACATAGTCATAAACGGCCGTATCCTGCCATGCCAGCCCGTTCACAACCGGCGGCGCATCAAAATAAGCCAGGCTGTCGGCCAAAAGACGCATCCGGCTTTGCCCGTCCCGCACCCCTTCCAGACCAAAGCCAAAATAAACCATGCGAAACGGCTGGCAGTGCCCGGCCTGCAAACCGGCAATTTGCCCATTGCTGTAATACACGGCCGGTTCTGTTAACGACCCCTTTTGGATGCCAGCCACATCTGTTTGCCACTGGTTGGATGCGCTGTTCCCGCCATTGAGCGTAAAAACAGCATTGGCAAATGGGCTGCCGGTACGGCCGTAAAGCCAATAATAAGTGGGCAGCTTACCCAGATACAACGCCTGCAATTTGGCATAAAACCACGCCTGCGCGTCAAACCCATACGCATCAAAGGCGGCAACATTTTGCCCGCTAATCAGCAAATGCCCCCCACCTTCCAGATACTCATTGAGCACATTTCCGGCAAAAACATAGCCGGGCGAATCTTGCGGGTTCGACCAGATGACAGCATCGTATGCGTTTAGGGTGTCCAGTGTGGGGATGTCTGTGTATGGGTTGCGAATTTGCCACAAATCAGCGGTGTCATTCAGTGCGACCAGGGCGTTTTGGTAATAAGAAATGCGGGAATCGAAATACCATTGACCGCTGTCTACCAGCAGCAGGCGCGGCGCAGTCGAGAGGGTCATGTCGTGGGTGATGGTGTCGTTGGCGGCAACGGCCGTTTCCCACTGCTGCCCCGCATACCCAACGGCCGTTACCTGCACTTTATAAAAACCGGCTGGCAAATGGAGCGTGTACTGCCCTAAAGCGTCCGCCTGCACCGACAATGGGGTGTTGAGTACCTGTACTGTACCACTCACCGGCTCTCCGTTCTCGTTGGTGATTGTGCCTTGCACCACACCTCCCGCCTGCCAGGACAAATTAACCGGCATTAACTGGCTGCTGCCGCTGGTCACAAGCACCGGCGCAATGGTTTGGGGTTCTGCCCCAAAGGCCGCCGCTGTGACGGTATAGCTGCCGGGCAGCAGCATCGCCATGAATTGGCCGTCATCTGCTGCTGTGAGGGTGAGGCTTGTGCCGCTGGTGGATGTGATGGTGACTGTGGCGGCTGTTGGTAAACGGCCGTTTACCGTTATTCGCCCGTTTAATGTGCCGGTGGGCAGTTGGGTTGCAACGGCCGTGTACGCATTCAGCAGTCCCCAGCCGCTGTCATTGTTGGGATGGGTGGTTGAAATGGGAACGGCCGTTTGCGCCAGCACATCCTCCACCCCGGCAAATGTAAGCGATGGGTTGGCGGCCAGCAGCAAGGCTATCGTGCCTACTACATGAGGCGTAGCCATAGATGTGCCGTTATAGTAGCCATAATTGCCATTGGGCAGCGACGACAAAATGTGTGTGCCCGGCGCCACTATCCAGGGCTTGATTTTGTCAGTCACAGGCGACGGCCCTCTGCCAGAAAACCAGGCCACTTCATCCACATCATCAGAAGCCCCGACCGCCAACGTATTGGTGTAGCTGCCCGGCGCGCCCACTGTTGTGGTAAATGGGCCGTTATTACCTGCCGCAAATACCGTCATAATGCCCGCCGCATGCAGAGCTGTAATATCTTCTACAAATGTGGTCGAATACCCCGATCCGCTCCAGGAGTTGTTGACAACGTCAGGTGCCAGGGCTGGGTCTCCACCGGGGGCCATCAGCCAGGCAAAGGCATCATGAATGTCGCTGTCAAAAATGAAACCGAATGAATTGGCAACCCCGACGGCAATCCATTTTGCGCCGGGGGCGACGCCAATGCCGTTTTGACCAACGGCCGTACCCGCCACATGCGTCCCGTGCCCAATTGCGTCGAACGGCGTGGTAACAGTGGGCGAAATGGGGTAATACCAACTGGCGCTGTGGTCAAACTGGCCGTTACCTAAATTGCCCCGATAATTGGGCAGCAGGTCGGGATGCTGCCAGTCCACGCCGGTATCGACGATGGCAACTGTGACACCACTGCCGTCTATGCCAAAAGCCTGCCATACTTTTTGGGCTTCAATGCGGTCTATTCCCCAGGATGGCAGCCCGCTGGTTGGCAGACCGGTGGTTTGGCTGGCATCGAGGTTGAAGGCCATTTCCGGGGGGACGTATGCCTTGCGGCTGCTGTCCAGCCGAATTTGGGCCACGTCGCCGCGGGCAGCAAGGGTGGCAATGGCGGCGGGAGTGGCTTCTACTGCCAGGCTGTTGATGAGCCACAATGGTTTGCTGTGGCGGATTTGTCCGGCGGCTTGCAGTGTGTTGAGGGTGGGCTGGATGGCTTGCAAGGCGGCGGCGTTGGTTGTTTGCAGCTGCTGGATGAGACGGGCGCGTCGTGTGGTGGGGTTTTGGATGCGCTGTACGGCCGTAAAGTCGGCCGTTTCTGCAAAGTCAATAATGACCCGAATAAAGTCATCTGCGCTGCTGTTTGCCAACTGGTCAACAAGCGGCGGCGTTATTTTGCTGTTTTCCATTTGGGCAGGCGGGCGGGCGAGGGGAACGGCCGTTACCTGTGTGTACAAGGTCAACAAGAAGAAAAGTGCAGCCACAATTGCTGCCGTTAAAATGGAAAATCGTTTTATCATGGATTGATTATACCCGTTGATGCAGTTGTTAGCGTGTTGATGTTTGC
>CAZRIB010000187.1:6056-7682 GCA_964600035.1 uncultured Ardenticatenaceae bacterium
CACCTGTTCGCCATTCTCATAAAAATTAGCTACACTGTCATTGTCCATTTATTGTGGAGGAACCGTGTAATTCTGTGGAAACAAAAACGAAATTGACAGCAGACCCTAAAACGGCCGTTTCGCCGCAGGTCTCCATCATCATTCCCACTTATAACAGCGCACTTTATCTGCCCCAGGCATTGGAAACCGTCCTGGCACAGGAACCAAAGGGGCAAATAGAAGTCATCGTGATAGATGATGGCTCTACAGATAACACGACCGATGTATTAACCCCATTTGCTGCCCAAATTCGCTACGACTATCAGGAAAATCAAGGTTCTGCCGCCGCGCGCAACCGGGGGCTGGCGTTGGCGTTGGGTGAATTTGTGGTTTTTCTGGATGCGGATGATTACTTTTTGCCGGGAAAGCTGGAAAAACAGCTAGCTGTCATGGCTGAACACCCGGATGTGGGCATGGTACACAGCGGCTGGCGGTTAATTACAGCCAATAACCAACCCATTCGTGATGTGGAGCCGTGGCGAAGTGCCCCGGAACTGAATCTACGTGTTTGGCTGCTGCAAAAGCCCATCAAACTGGATGCGGTGTTGTTCCGCAAGGTGTGGCTGGACAAAGTGGGGGGGATGGATCCGGAATTGAAGCAGGCGCATGATGTAGACCTGGTTTTTCGGCTGGCGTTGGCTGGCTGTCAGGCGGTTTGGCTGCCGGAGGTGACGGTTGCTTATCGCCAGCATGCCCGCGCTACAACGCAAAACGGCCGTCAACAGGTTGCCAGTTTGCATTTGGTGCTGGATAAATTTTTTAGCCGTGAAGATTTGCCCACGATGGCCCGCCGTCTGGAACCAACTGTGCGCTACTATACGGCCGTTTGGTCGGCCTGGTATCTCTTCCGTACAGGCGCATTAGATCGCGTCAACACCGAACTGCTAATTGCCCAGGAACAAACTACCAACTCTCCCATCACAGCGGCAGGTGAGTGGGCGTCCATGTTTGCCCGGTGGCAGATAGAAAACGGCCGTTCCCCCGCCGAGCTAAAAACCGTTTGGCCTCAATTCAAAAAAGCCCTCGCCGTCAGCGATGACCGGTGGCAAAGACTCAAGCAGCTCCTCGATTGGTGGGTGCAGCGCTGGCCGCTTGTAGAAAATCCACCTTACACCGACTGGCAGCTTTTGTGGGTATTTACCAAAGCGGCACTGCCCAAAAGCAAGGCCATGCACTTGCCAATGGAAACCCTGCTTGATTGGTGGGTTGATGTGTGGGGACCTTACCGCAGCAATGATCCAATGGCATTGGAAGGGTTGGCAAAGTTCCGTTTTTTGAATGCCCGTCAAATCGTGGAGCTTGCCCAATTTATGTTGACGATGGAGCATGGGTTGGCAACGGCCGAACAAATAGCCTGCTTTTGGCGTGATGTCATGGTGCTTTCTTTGGTTCCTTCAAACCAAAATTTTTTGGTAACACGCCTGTATCTAACGGCTTTTGGGCAGGCATTTTTACAACGAAAATGGCGGCTGGCGTGGTCGGGTTATGCCAGTGCCGCCCGTCAAGGCGTGTCCTGGCATACGTTCAAGGCCTGGATGCGCTTTATCATTTCTTCGCTTGGCTATTTTTGGCGAAAAACAGGCAGGT
>CAZRIB010000188.1:0-7658 GCA_964600035.1 uncultured Ardenticatenaceae bacterium
GATGGCTGGTGGCGTAATTGGCGATGGCTTCGGAGGGTTGGCCGCAAGCTGTGTCTATGCGGCTGGAAAAGGCGACGTTTTGCAGTTGGGCTTGCAGCGCGCGTAGTTGGGAATAGAGGCTTTCTGGTGCTTGTGTGTGTGTTGGAGATGAATCGGAGGTGATGTGGAGCAAGATGAGCTTTGGCGAACGGCCGTCTTTTTGTGTAATTTTGCTGGCCAGTTCCAGGGCTGGTGACAACATGGTTTGCAGTTGGCTGGTGCAGACGAAGGGAAGGAGGATGCGTTGGTATGTTTGGTGGGGAATGGCGGTTGGTTGGGTAACGGCCGTTGACACCACAGACACCGCCTGCCCCGATGACTGCCTCACATATCCATCCGCGCTATCATCATTTACCCTGTGCTGCTGGTTGATGAGATATTGAAATTGATAATAGGCATTGGGTTTTAACTGAAGCGTGGCCTGCCAACGGCCGTTTTCCGTCCGCGTCATAGGCGTGGCCCGCTTGTCCCAATTGTTAAAATCCCCCACCAGGTAAGCTGACACATCAGCATCTTGCATGTTAACAGAAAATTCAACTTGAACAGTGCCGTTGACGAGCGATTTTTTGAGCATTACTGACCCCCTTGACAGCGCAATGTTCAATTGCCCTGCCTGAAAAAGTAGAAACGATAAGATACGGCCGTTACATCGAGTTCAGTGCTCAACAATAGAGGAACGGAAATACACCGTGGGAATGATAAATTCAGTGTAAAACAAACCCACAGCCAACACAAGACCCACAAAACAACTCTCAACTTCTACACACAATCACAAAAACCACATTGAATCCCCTCCTCATTACTTTATAATCAAACTATTACTCAGTCACATGTGAAATGAGGGATTAGATTGGTTCAATCTCCGAGATTGAACCAATCTAAGTATCCATCAAAGAACACTTGACTGTGTACTATCAGCCAGCCACCCCGAAAATTTGGAGAAGAAACATGTCCCAACAAGAAACAATACCCACCCCCACACCCCCATCAGACAAAGCACTTTATGAAACAGAGTGGCAAACCCTGGTAAACAGCAAACGCCATCTGCGAAAAAACGGCAAACTCAAAACCTGGTTCTATGAACGGGAACTAGCCACCCTGCAAGCCGAGCTGGTCAAACTGCAATACTGGATAAAAGAAAAAGGTCTCAAAGTGGTCATCATTTTTGAAGGGCGGGACGCAGCAGGCAAAGGCGGCGTTATCAAGCGCATCACAGAACGCATGAACCCCCGCATTGCCCGAGTCGTTGCCTTGGGAACCCCCACTGAACGCGAAAAAACACAGTGGTATTTTCAACGCTATGTAGCCCATCTACCTGCCGCCGGTGAAATGGTTTTGTTTGATCGCAGTTGGTATAACCGGGCAGGTGTAGAACGTGTCATGGGCTTTTGCACCGAAGAGCAGTACGAAGAATTTATGCGCTCCTGCCCCCAATTTGAAAGGATGCTCGTCCGTTCTGGTATTGTTTTGCTGAAGTATTGGTTTTCGGTAAGTGATGAGGAACAGGAGCGACGGTTTCAGGCACGTGTAAAAGATCCGCGCAAACGTTGGAAGCTTAGTCCAATGGACCTGGAATCACGCCAACGTTGGGTAGAGTATTCCAGAGCCAAGGATATGATGTTTGACTATACAGATATTAAACAAGCGCCCTGGTATGTTGTGCCTTCCGATGACAAAAAACGGGCACGGCTGAACTGTATACGCCATATTTTGACCGCCATTCCATATGAAGATATAACGCCGCCACCTTTGGAACTGCCTCCCCGGGTAAAAAGCACGGGCTATATCAGACCGCCGTTTGAGGAACAAAATTTTGTAAAGGATTATTATTAGGCCGTGTGGACATTTCGCCATTTGTCAGGAAATTTCACCGCCAAGCACGCGAAGGACACACAGAATCAAGAAATAAGGGTTTTTCTTTGCGCTCTTGGCGGCTTTTGCGGTTAGAAAACTCAAATGTCAACAGAACCTGGGCAACGGCCGTTTCCACTGCTGCAACTTGTCAAATTTACCCAAAAAATCACCGTCCCAACGGCCCAAATTTCGGCATTTTTGGCTTGACACCCATACCCCATTTGGTATAATGCACGCCGCAAAGATAATCCTCAGTAGCTCAATGGCAGAGCATGCGGCTGTTAACCGCAGGGTTGTTGGTTCGAGTCCAACCTGAGGAGCACAAGCGATAGGGAAACCCCCTATCGCTTTTTTATTCCCTGCGCCGATCCCTTTTCCCTACTGACAACTGGTGTCTATTCCACATGACAATTAGCATGGGTTTGGACTGGCAGGTCTGGTACAATCAACGGCCGTACCCATTACCAACCCCACTTTCCCACACAGCACAGCCATACAGTCACATTTTCAATTAATCATAACAGGCCATCTGGCCGATAAAGGAGAATGAATTATCATGAATCCAGTAAAACCTGTTGCCTTAATCATCCTCGATGGCTGGGGCATTCGGGAAAAAGTAGAAGGAAATGCCATTGCCCTGGGCAATACGCCCAATTACGACCGCTGGCTGAAAGAACGGGAGCGTTCCATTTTAGATGCATCAGGTGAAGCCGTTGGCTTGCCAGATGGACAAATGGGCAATTCTGAAGTTGGCCACTTGAATCTGGGAGCCGGACGAATTGTGTACCAGGATTTGACCCGCATTAATCTGGCAATTCGTGACGGCCGTTTCAACCAAACACCCGCGCTGGTAGAAGCAATGGAAAGTGCCAAACAAAAAGGCGGCAAAGTACACATTGTCGGCTTGTTTGGGGAAGGAGGCGTCCACAGCCACAGCGACCACATGTACGCCCTGCTGGACATGTCCCATGAATTTGGCCTGACCCCCATCCTGCACCTGATTACAGACGGCCGTGATACCCCCCCAGAAAGCAGCCTCCGTTTTTTGGAAAAACTGGAAGCGTACCAGCAGGAGAAACCGGTCATCATCGCATCGGTAAGCGGCCGTTACTACACCATGGATCGTGACAAACGGTGGCAGCGCACCCAGTTGGGGTATGATGCCATTGTCAAGCACGTGGGGGTAAACGGCCGTACCGCCCCAACCGCCCGCGCCGCCATCGAACAATCCCATGCCAACGGCGTAACCGACGAATTCATCGAACCCATCGCCATTGACACCGGCTCACAGGATGTCACCATCCAGCCCGGCGACAGCGTCATCTTCTACAACTTCCGTGCCGACAGAATGCGCCAACCCGTCACAGCCCTGACCATCCGCGACTTTGACGGCTTTGAACGCGAATTCATCGAAGACCTCTTTGTCGTAACCATGACCAACTACGACGATGCCTACCCGGTACACGTCGCTTTTGCCGAGCAAGAGCTGGTCAATGTACTGGCAGAAGTCGTTAGCAATCATGGCCTGAAACAGTTCCACGCCGCCGAAACAGAAAAGTATGCCCATGTCACCTACTTCTTCAACGGCGGGGTAGAAACGCCCTACCCCAACGAGGAACGCCATCTACAGCCGTCGCCCAAAGTGCCCACTTATGACTTACAGCCGGAGATGAGCGCGTATCCGTTGACGGAAAATGTTCTGAAACGCATTGCTGAACACGACGACGACTTTATCCTGATCAACTTTGCCAACCCGGACATGGTGGGACACACGGGCGTATTGGAAGCCGCTATTAAAGCAGTAGAGGCAGTGGATGAATGCGCGGGTAAAATTGTAGAAGCCATTAACAAGAAAGGTGGTGTGGCCCTGGTTACGGCCGATCACGGCAACTGTGACCGCATGATCAACCACATTACCGGAGAACCCCACACCTACCACACCACACAGCCCGTCTCCTTTATTGCCATTGGGGACGGCTATTTTGATATGCGCCCACGCGGTATTTTGGCAGACGTTGCGCCAACCGTACTGCATTTGTTGGGCATTGAACAGCCAAAAGAAATGACTGGCCGTTCGCTCATTATGGGCTGGCGGGCGTAAATTATCAGGTATTGGTTCTTAGTTATTGGAGATTGGTTATTGGCGATTAGGTGCATATGCCAATCTCCAATCTCTAATCTCCAATCTCTAACCTTCAACATTTATGGAAAACGGAAACGCATTCAAGGCATTTTTGGCCGAAACGGCCGTTACCCTCAACAATCTCAACATAGCCACGTACTATCCTGCCCCCCTGCCGGTAGAAACAGACGAAACTTTACGCCGCATTTGTGGCCGGTTTCAGCAAGCAGCCCCGCAGGAACGCCAACTCTTTCTCGACACGCTCACCCAACAGCAAAAAAACTGCTTTGGCATCTTTGGTCATCGGGCGGCCACGCTGGCCCTGCGCCAAAATGACCCGTCCTGGCTCAAAGATGGGCTGGTTGGCAATCTGATCAGTAATGCGGTTGTCCCGCCCCGGCGCAGTGAAAGCTACAGCATGGCTGTATTCCACCATGTGGCTAAAAAATTGGGGGTGTCTCCGGCGGTGTTGTTTGCAGAAACGGCCGTTTTCGCCCCAGACGAACAAGCCCAGCGCATGATAGCCTTCGGCAAACGCGGCGACGTCACCCTGTCCCGCTTTGGCTGGAAAGAAATGAAAACCCCCGACGGCATTAAATTCAAATTCGACTGGAAGTAACAACCATGACAGACCATCCAGCCCCCGCCTTTTTTCTGCCACTGGACAGCCAAACCTACCAACCAACAGAAGCAACGATTGGCCCCTGGTCGCCACAATTACAGCACGGCGGCCCGCCAGCCGCTCTGCTTACCCATGCCTTACAGCAAACGGCACAAGCCCAAAACAAACAAATTGCCCGTATTACCATTGAAATTTTTCGGCCAATTCCTGTGCAGCCCTGCCAGATAACCGTAGAAACAGTACGTGGCGGAAAACGCATCGAGCTGCTGCGCGGCTGGTATCTGGTGGATGACACGCCTATTCTTATGGCACATGCCTGGCTGCTGGAAGTTGTTGGCAACGTGTCGCCGTCTGTACCAGACCCGTTTGTTGTGCCTGCTTTGCCGCCGGAACAGCCACAGCACTTTTTCCCGGGGTTGGATTATTTTCCTTACGGCCGTTCCCTGGAGTGGCGTTTTGTGCAAGGCAGCTTTGCGCAGGCTGGCCCAGCCACCGTGTGGGCGCGCGCCCGCATCCCTTTGGTAGAAGGCAGTCCCACCACCGGGCTGGAATCGCTAATGCTTATGCTGGATTCGGCCAATGGCATCAGCGCAGAACTGGATTTGTGGAAATGGACGTTTGTGCCGGTGGATTTGTCGATTGGCTTGCAGCGTATGCCTGCCGGGGAGTGGGTGGGAATGGCCGCCCGCACCATGATTGGCACGAATGGCATTGGCCAGACAACGGCCGTTTCCTTTGACCAACACGGTACAGTTGGGCGCTCCATTCACACCTTGTTTGTCCGCCCTCGGCAGTAGGGCAGGTTTGCCCCCTACTTATAGATAGCCCAACTTTTTGGCAGCGGCCGTTAACTCATCCCGAAACGCCGGATGCGCAATGCCAATCAGCGCCTTCGCCCGCTCCCGTACACTCTTGCCATACAAAGAGGCCACCCCATACTCCGTGACAACATAATGCACATCATTGCGCGTCGTCACCACACCAGAACCCTCATACAACATCGGCACAATGCGGCTAACAGTGCCCCCCTTTGCAGTAGACAAAAGCGCAATAATAGGCAGCCCGCCCTTGGAACGCGCCGCTCCACGAATAAAATCAACCTGTCCCCCCACCCCGCTGTAAAATCTGGGGCCAATCGAGTCGGCACACACCTGCCCGGTTAAATCCACCTGCAATGCCGAATTAATAGCAACCATCTTGTCATTGCGGGCAATGTTATACGGGTCATTGACATAATGTGTGGGATGCATCTCAATTAACGGGTTGTTATGAACAAATTCATACAACCGCTTGGAACCAAAGAAGAAACCCGACACAATTTTGCCCGGATGGAATGTTTTGGCGGCACAAGTAATCACCCCGCGCTCAACCATATCAATCACCCCATCCGAAAACATTTCCGTATGCACACCTAAATCCCTGTGATTACCCAAATTTTGCAGCACCGCATCGGGAATAGAGCCAATGCCCATTTGCAGCGTTGCCCCATTCGGAATCATCTCAGCAATAATTTCGCCGACCTTCATATGCTCCGGTGTGGAGCCGCCCTGAGGCGCTTCTGGAATGGGCATGTCCACCTCAACAATGTGATGCAGGCGGCTGACATGGATGAAACTGTCGCCCAGCGTGCGCGGCATTTGCTTGTTTACCTGGGCAATAATGACTTTGGCCGATTCGGCGGCTGGTTTGGTTGTGCCCACTTCCACGCCAAAACTGCAAAAGCCGTGTGCATCTGGCGGCGTTACAGAAATAAGGGCCACGTCTATGGGCAGCACACCGGTAGCAAACAGGCGTGGAATTTCAGACAAAAAGACGGGGGTGAAGTCACCACGTCCTTCATGGATGGCTTTGCGCACATTTGGCCCAATAAACAGGGCATTTACCCGAAAACTTTCGGCGTATTCAGGGGCTGCATAAGGGGCATCGGCAAAAGTGAGGATGTGGGTTAGTTCTACATTTCGCAGTTCGTGGGCACGTTTGGTTAACTGCGATGTGAGGGCAGTGGGAACGCCTGCCCCGCCGCCAATGTAAATGCGGTTTCCTGATTCAATCACTTGCAGGGCTGTGTCAACATTTGTTACTTTTCGACGATAAATTTGCTCCCAATTCATGAAGTCGCTCCGTTGTGCTGAAGAAGTGTGGAAAGATCAGTGGTAATTTGCAGACCGAGGGCGTCGGCCAGTTTGGTGCTAACCAGATTGCCCTGGTACAGGTTTACACCCCGGCGTAATGCATTGGAGGCGCTGATTGCGCCGATAATGCCATGCTCGCCAACGGAATGCAGGTAAGGCAAGGCGGCGTTGGCAATGGCGTAGCTGGTGGTGCGAGAAACGGCCGAAGTGAGATTTGGTACGCAGTGGTGGATAACATTTTCGGCCACATAAATGGGATCGCGCAGGGTTGTGGGACGGCTGGTTTCAATGCAGCCGCCTTCATCAATGGAAAAGTCGAGGATAACTGATTTTGGGCGCATGGTGCGTACCATTTCCTGGCTAACCAGAATGGGGGCACGGCTGCCCGGTATCATGACCGCGCCGACAAGCACGTCGGCGAATTTGACGGCACGTTTGATGTTGTATTCGTTGGCAACCATGGTGGTGATGTGGCCGCCGCAAGTGGCTTGTAGTTGGCGCAGTTTTTGGATGTCTTTGTCGAGTACGGTGACTTCTGCGCCAAGGCCGAGAAAGGCTTTGGCGGCGTTTGAGCCGAGGACGCCGCTGCCCAATATGACAACGGCCGCAGCGGGTACGCCGGGCAGACCGCTGAGCAGGATGCCGGGGCCGGGTTCGTAGGCATTTTGGCGGGCGCTGCGCAGCAGGTTACCGGCAATGATGGGTGCCAGTCGTCCGGCCACTTCGCTGGCGGGAATGAGGACGGGGTGGTCGCCGTTGTCTTCGGCGATCATTTCGTAGGAAACGGCCGTAATTTGTCGTTCTACCAGCGCTTCATACAAATCTTCTGAAGCAACGGGCAGATGAAAAAATGAGAAGATGGTTTGGCCGGGACGAAAGAGCTGATGTT
>CAZRIB010000189.1:0-7596 GCA_964600035.1 uncultured Ardenticatenaceae bacterium
CTCTGTTAATCTGCATCCCCAAAATCAATTTCAACTATTTAGGAACAACTCTAATCAACAACCGGATACGGCCGTAACGCAATCATAAACTGAGGCAGCGTCTCCTCATCACCGGCATCATACACAAATTGACGGCGGCACTCCGGGCACAACGCCTCATAATGGTCATAATCCACATCCACACGCACCCCGTAGGAGCGCACGACCAAATCTTGTAAACGGCCGTTCCAGCCAAGATACAAATAATCCTCATCAATCTCAGCCACAGCCTGCCGCAGCGTTTCCTCGCCAAACGCCGCCCGATAGCCGCTTAAAAAGAAACTGCACCGCCCGCAGCCAGCAAAATAGCTGATAACCGCAGCCACCTGGTAAGGCTTGTCCGGCGGTGATTTGGGTTGATGTGTCCGCTGAATAACGGCTGGCGTAACGGCCGTTTCCTTCCGTTCTTCCATACCCCCATCCCCAACCTGCTCTTCATTCATTTCATCTGTCATGTTCATTTACCCATTCTCAATTATGAGTCCACCGAAAAAAACCGCAAAACACGCAAAGAGCGCAAAGAAATACCAGAAAAAAATTTGTGAAATTCGTGGCTTTTTTCGGAGCAGTCAATTATCCATTCTCAATTACCCATTCTCAATTACCCATTCCCTACACGGTGCGCGGATTCTAACGAGCCTGCAATTTCTGTCAAATCAACGGTAAAATACAGCCACTATGGATATTCGATCAATCACACTCTTTTGTACACCAGAACAAAAACCGGCAGAAACGGCCGCATTCCTGGCAGCCGCCAAACAAGCATTCCCGTTTCCCGTGCAAACCATGCGCCTGGCCACCACCCCATTCCCGGAATGGCTGGCCGGTTCACCCAAAAACGCCAGCCCAGACAAAGCACTGGATATTGCCGCCGCATGGCGCGAAGCAGGCATCCACTACATGAGCCTGGGGCCAGTTTTGCTCAGCCATCATCCCGACTGGCTGGACGTGCTTCCGGCGCTCATTGGGGCTGATGGCATGTTGTTTGCCACCGCCGAAATTGCAGACCAAAACGGCCGTATCGACCTGACCCGCATCCAAAAAACCGCCCACATCATCCGGCAGGCCAGCCAAAAAGAAGCCAACGGCTTCGGCAACCTCTACTTTGCCGCGCTGGCACACTGCGCCCCCGGCTCCCCCTTCTTCCCCGTTGCCTACCACCAGGGTCAAAAACCAGCCTTTGCCCTCGCCGTAGAATCCGCCGACCTTGCCCTGCAAGCCATTCAATCGGCACACACACTGGACGAAGCCCGCGCTAATTTGATAACGGCCGTTGAGCAAAGCGCAGCCCAGCTTGCCATTCCCGCCCGCCAATTAGCCCAGCAGCACGGCCTCACCTTTGGCGGCATCGACTTTTCATTAGCCCCCTTCCCCACCGACGAAAAAAGTTTGGGTGGGGCACTGGAAGCCTTTGGCCTGTCACACATTGGCGCATCCGGCTCCCTGTTTACCGCCGCCCTTGTCACCGAAGCCCTGGAACAGGCCCAATTCCCGCGCTGCGGCTTTTCCGGTTTAATGCTGCCCGTGCTGGAAGATTCGGTGCTGGCAAAACGGGCGGCAGCAGGCGAGCTAACGGTGGCCGATTTGTTGAGCTATTCGGCCGTGTGCGGGGTGGGTCTGGATACCATTCCTTTGCCCGGCGATGTGGATGAAGCCCAATTAACGGCCGTCTTGCTAGACGTAGCCGCCCTTTCCGCCCGCCTGCGCAAACCCCTCACCGCCCGGCTTATGCCGCTGCCCGGCCTGGCCGCTGGCGACCCGGTCACTTTTGACTTCCCTTACTTTGCCGACAGCCGGGTGATGGCTGTACGCGGCACTGGCGCAGGCCATTTGCTGGCAAAACCGGCCATCGTAACACTAAACCCTATTCGCAAACGATTCCCAATCTCTAATCTCCAATCTCCAATCTCTAATTCTCCAATCTCCAATCCACATGAGTAAGCCACAATGAAACCACAAACAAAATCATGGAAACAACTGCTGGCGGCATGGGAAACGGCCGTTGCCGGAACCCACCACACCCAGCCGCCCCAATACACCGGCAAAGACATCTCCCTCACCCAAATAACCGACGACACCCGCACCTTGCAGCCGGGCGCCTGTTTTGTAGCCCGCCTGCGCCTGCGTGGAGACGGCACAATCTGGAGCGACGCCCACAGCTACATTCCTCAGGCCATCGAAAAAGGGGCCAGCCTCATCATTGCCCAACGCCCTGCCGGCGAACTGGGCTTTGCCATTCCCGCAAACGTCACCTACCTCACTGTGCCGGATACGGCCGAAACCATCGCCTGGCTGTCTGCCGCATGGCACGGATTCCCCAGCCACCAACTCGTCGTCATCGGTGTTACCGGCACAGATGGCAAAAGCTCCACCAGCCAGATTATTCAATCCATTTTGCAGCACGCCGGATACGCCACCGGGATGCTTTCTACCATCAAAGCGGTGATCGGCAGTGTGGAAGAGCCGCTGCCGTTGCACGTCACCACGCCGGAGGCGCCGCTTATCCAGCACTATCTTCGGCGTATGGTGGACGCCGGTCTGACGCATGTGGTGCTGGAAACAACTTCCCACGCGCTGGCGCTGGGACGGGTAACGGCCGTTGCCTATGACATCGCCGTCGTCACCAACATCACCCATGAACACCTCGACATTCACGGCTCCTGGGAAAATTACTTTGCCGCCAAAAAGAAACTGTTTGAAATCACCGCCAAACGCACACTGCCGCAAGATGCCGCCCCACACAAGCAGGCCATCCCCCCAACGGCCGTTCTCAACCGCGACGACAGCTCCTTTGCCGGATTAGCAGACATTCCCAACCAGCGCATCCTTGCTTATGCCCTCAACCAGCCCGCCGATGTGCGTGCCACAAAGGTGCAGTACACGCCATCCGCAACCCGCTTTGAACTGCAACTGCCGGGCGGCACTGCGGCTGTGGCTTCACCGTTGGTGGGTGAGTTTAATGTCTACAATATGCTGGCGGCAGCGGGCACGGCTTCTGTGCTGGGAGTACCGCCGTCGCAAATTCGGCTGGGGCTGGAGCAGGTGGCGCAAATTAACGGCCGTATGGAGCGCATCGACGAGGGGCAGCCATTTCAGGTGATTGTGGACTTTGCCCACACCCCCATTTCTTTGAAAAAAGCCATCGCCGTCGCCCGTAAAATGACAAACGGCCGTGTCATTACCGTGTTTGGCAGTGCAGGCAAACGCGACGTAGAAAAACGGCGCATCATGGGACGCATTTCTGCCCAACACGCCGACCTGACCATCCTCACCGCCGAAGATCCACGTACCGAATCACTGGACGACATCCTGGCCTACATGGCCGTTGGCGCTCAAGAAGCAGGCGGACAAGAAGGCAAAACCTTCTGGCGCGTACCAGACCGGGGAAAAGCCATCTACTTTGCCCTGACATTGGCCCAACCGGGAGATTTAGTCCTTATTTGCGGCAAAGGGCATGAGCAATCGATGTGTTTTGGCACAACTGAATATCCCTGGGATGACAAACACGCCACACGTACAGCGCTGCAAGCCTTTCTGCATAATGCCCCCATGCCCGACTTAGGCCTGCCCACGTTCACAACCGGCTAAAGAGGCTGTGCCCACCGTCTCTACTTGCTATTTATGCTTAAACTTTGCATAATATCTTTGTTAACTTGACCATAATGACACTGCATTCCCTGTATAGGCTGGTAAAATTAATGTATTGGTAACAACCACACGACACAAGCAATTTATTTATCCACTTTTGCCAACCACCGAAAAGTCGTGTTAGACCTTGAAAAGGGCGCCCTGTGACTACCATAAATCTCCACGAATATCTGGAAAATATCGAAAGACTCTTATCTGAGAGCCGCTTGTATGAAGTGGAAGGACACTGCCGCCACATCTTGTCCCAATTTCCGCGCCACATCCCTACCTATCGGGTGCTGGCCAAAGCATTATTGGAAAAAGAGGCATACAAAGATGCGGCTGATTTGTTTCAACGGGTATTAAGTGCAGATCCCGGTGATTTAATTGCCCATATCGGCCTTTCTGACATTTACAAGGAAGAGGCATTTTTGCAGCAAGCTGTCTGGCATTTGGAACGGGCACATGAGGCAGACCCTTATAACAAGGCAATTCAAGCGGAACTGCGTGATTTGTACCAACAAAGTGGCATTCCTGTGCCGCAGCGTATTCCTATTTTGGCAGGTGGCGCAGCCAGGCTGAATTTGCGGGCTGAAATGTATCAGCAGGCGGTAACTGTGCTGAAAGATGCTCTTGCAGAAGAGCCGGACAGAGCGGATTTGCTGGTTTTGCTGGCTGAAGCGTATTGGCGAGATAATCAGCGGGTCGATGCAGTGGATGTCTGCCGCCGCATTTTGGATATGCTGCCGAACTGCATTACGGCAAATGCGATTTTGGGTGAAATTTGGCTGGTGACTGGTCGCATTGATGAAGCACAGCCTTATTTGCAAAATGTGTTGTCGCTTACTCAGGTGGATGAGCTTCATTTGGATATGGAAACGGCCGTTGGTCGTGCCCTGACCACAGAAGGCGCCCCGCCTGTTCCTCAAAGTGTGAATATTGAATTTTGGGAAGATACCAGCGGCGAGCAAGGTGCTGCCCAGGCAGACTGGGTGAGTGCGGTTGCAACAACAGATTCTGACGCCGGGGAAATGGTGGCGAGTGATGCCGCTTACGACTGGTTGAGCGGTTTGAGTTTTGATGAAGCTGATGTGCCTGAATCGACTTCTTTGGATGTGGATGAAGGCGCGGAGCCAGAAGAGCTGGATGCGAACTGGTTGGTTAATGAGCCACCAGTCGGTGAAGGGGATTTGGCGGAGTTGGATTTGGATACGGCCGTTTCCCCGGAAGAAGACGAAGATGCAGATTGGCTGAAACAGCTTGATGAGCCGGTATCCAAACTTTCTGCGCCCCAAACAGGCTCATTCGATTGGCTGGATGAGGCAGACAACGAACCAGCCTCATCTCAAGAAGTGCCACAAACCGATTCATTTGGGTGGCTGGATTCGCAAAGCGGTGATGATGCCGGCTCGCAGCAGCCCCCAGCCCAGCCGGAAATCGAGATACCCCAGCCAGATGATGCTGCCCAGGACGTTCCCGATTGGCTGCTGGAGGTAGAAAGTGGTGACAGCGCTTTACTCCCTCTGGATTCAGATGAACTGACATTTGAGGATTCTGTCTTTGAAGATAAACAAGAACCGGCAGCAAATGTACCCCCTGTTCCCCAACAAGATGATGCCCCGGAATGGTTGGCGGCCACAACCACAGGGACGGATTGGTTGACTGACGCAGATGATGATTGGATCTCTGCGGATGAAGGGGAACCGGAAGAAGAAACGGCCGTACCTGACGAAGAAACGGCCGTGTCCCCCACCCCATCCATAGACCCTGCACAGGCAACTGCCGACGTACCCGATTGGCTGCTAAGCACCGAAATGGACGAAGAAGCCATTCACTCATTGGCCGAAAAAACCGGCAGTGAAAACAAAACCTTAACCGATGAATATTTCGGGGAGGACGCCCCCGAACCCGATTGGCTGAACGAAGAAACCAGCCCTGAAGAAGACACTTTTCCAGCGCTGCAAGCCGAAGATCTTCCTGATGAAATAGACGAAGGCGTACCCGATTGGCTGTTAGACAGCCGCGCTGAACAATCCCCCGAATTGGAGGAAGCCATGTTTCCCGAACCTGATGATACCCCCATGGCAGAACCAGATGATTTTAACCGTGATGCCAGTGATGAATTGGATGATGCCATGTCCTGGCTGGATGAAATTTCAGACGAAGAACTATCTTTACCGGAAGATGATGCGGAAGCAGCTCCGGCTAAAGATGGAGATGACCTGGAACTACCCGACTGGCTGACAACTGACATTGAAGACGAAACGGCATCTGAACTGGCTGATCTCCTTGGCGACGAAACCCATTTAGAAGAAAAACCCGCTCTGGATGAGTCGCAGATGGATATTCCGATGACAGACAGCGAAGCTGAAGAAATAGATGATTGGCTTTCATTTGCGTCTGATGATGGACTGGATGACCTGGGATTGGAAGATTTGGCCGGGGAAACGGGTGATTTGGCCGAACTGCTGCAAGCGGCTGGTGATGTTTCGCTGGAACCTGTTTCGGATGATGCCCTGTTGGATGCTGATATGGCAGATGAGGGAGAAGCGCTCCCTGCTGAAGAAATTCCGGATTGGCTGCGAAATTTAGCCCCCAAACAAGAAGAACAGCCGGTTGACGAGACGGCGGACGATCTGGATTGGCTGGCACGAATTGCCGCCGGTGAAGGAGAACCACTGGACGAACCGCCAACACAGTTAGATGCATCTGCCTCGCAAAACTTTGCTGATGAGGAGCCGGAAGCAGAAGATAGTTGGCTGGCGGCAATGTCTGAACCGGAATCACCCCAGCCTGTTATTGAAGACCAGCCCACATGGAAATGGGATACGGAAGCAGATGATGAATTCCTTTCGGAGTTAACGGCCGTTTCCGGTGATAATTTTGTAGACGAACCCGACAGCGAGGAACAATGGCTCTCCGAACTGACACAATCTGACGAAACGGAAGAAACGGCCGAACCCGCCATTGTGGATGAAAGCCCAACCCAGCCTGAACAAACACCCGAACCAGCAGAAGAACCGGAAGAGGCATTGGCAGATGAACTAGACTGGCTGGAAGATTTGGCAATGGAGCAGGAAGCACCTAATGACCTGCCAACCGCCTTGAATGAACTGGATTCTTATCTGGATGAAGGTGAGCCGGAAACGGCCGAACCCGACGAAAAAGAACCAGCCCAGGAAAACGAACTCGACGAACTTTCGCTTACTGCCCTGCTTGCAGACACAGATTTAGGCGATACAGACGACACACTCGATGCATTTGACACCCTCATCGAAGACAGCGGCGGAGTTGAGTTGGACTGGCTGGAAAATATAGAAACAGAAACGGCCGAACCAGAAGAACCAGAAGAACCCGCCGAAGCCGAACCGGAACTAGAGCCAGATGCCGAATTTGTGGACGAAACCCCATCCTGGCTGGAAGAAATGGCCGCTCAGGAAAGTGGCGAAATTCAACCAGAAGAATCTGAACCAGAAAGTTTAACCGCCCTGTTTGCCGAAGCTGAACAAGCAGACAGCTTACCTTCAGTAGGCAGTGAAGATGTTGAAGAAGAAGCAAAGCCAGAAAGTCTAACCGCCCTGTTTGCCGAAGCTGAACAAGCAGACAGCGCACCTACAGCAAGCAGTGAAGACGAAAGTGAATTTAGCAGCCTGACAGCCTTGTTTGCAGAAGCAGATGAGGAGTCCGCAGCAGAAAGCCCCACGCTTGCTGAATTTGCAGAGGCAGAAAGCGAACTGGAACTGCCCGATTGGCTGGACGAAGAAGAAAGCGAACCGGAAACGGCCGAACCCCAACCCGCTCTCGATGCCATCGAAGAAAGCAGCGACGAACTGGACGACTTCTTTGCCAGCACACCCGCCGATGAACTGGAACTACCCGATTGGCTGGACGAAGAAGAAAGCGAACCGGAAACGGCCGAACCCCAACCCG
>CAZRIB010000190.1:0-7578 GCA_964600035.1 uncultured Ardenticatenaceae bacterium
TGGCATCGGCGCACTGGAAAATGAAGTCGTTGACGCCGCGACGATGTATCGCTTACTGGCATAGTGGTTAAGGTGGCGGGTGGCAAACGCAGCTGCTTCGTAATTTCGTAATTCATAATTTGTAATTCGTAATTCTTCTTAGGAGAACCCACAATGGCCGCATTAGGAACATTTACCGAAAACCTGGAAAAAGTCGCCACATACCGTGCTGACATTGCTGCCAGGGGGGTGCAAAATATCATCAACGGCGAACATCGCCCTGCTGTTTCTGGCAAAACGTTTGAAAATGGCAGCCCCATTGACCACTCGCTTATTTGCACAGTGCCGGACAGTGATGAACGTGATATAGACTCGGCGGCTAAAGCTGCCAAAGCGGCATTTCCTGCCTGGGCGGCCATGCCGCCTAAAAAGCGGCGTGCTTTGTTGTACCGGGCTGCGGAACTGATTGAAGCGCACGCAGAGGAAATTGCTTTGCTGGAATCGCTGGATACCGGCCAGCCTATCCGGTTTATGAGTAAGGCGGCTGTGCGGGCGGCGGCTAACTTCCGCTTTTTTGCCGACCGGGTGGAGTCGGCGGGTGATGGTGTTTCTTTGCCTACGCCGGAGCATCTTAACTATACCATTCGCCAGCCCATTGGCCCGGTGGGCATTATTACACCCTGGAATACGCCGTTTATGTTGTCTACGTGGAAGATAGCACCTGCATTGGCGGCGGGGTGTACGGTGGTGCATAAACCGGCGGAGTTAAGTCCGGTAACGGCCGTACGTCTGGCAGAACTCATTCACGAAGCAGGCATACCAGACGGCGTTGTCAATCTGGTGCATGGCTTTGGCGAACGGGCGGGCAAACCCCTTACCGAGCATCCCGACATCAAAGCCATCGCCTTTGTCGGCGAATCTGTAACAGGCAGTCACATCATGGCACAAGGTGCGCCAACGTTGAAACGGGTTCATTTTGAACTGGGCGGCAAAAATCCGGTGATTGTCTTTGCCGATGCCGACCTGGAGCGGGCGTTGGATGCAGCTATTTTTATGAAATACAGTCTGAACGGCGAGCGGTGTACATCTAGCAGCCGTTTGCTGGTGGAACGGCCGATTTACGACACCTTTACCACCCGGCTGGCCGAGCGCGTCAAACAGATCAAAGTGGGGCATCCCCTTGATCCGGCCACAGAGATTGGCCCGCTCATTCATCAATCCCATTGGGAAAAAGTACGCAGTTATGTGGAAATTGGGCAGCAAGAGGGGGCGGCGCTGTTGGCGGGCAGCGGCAGCCATCCGCAGGGACTGGAAAATGGTGACTACATTAGTCCCACTTTTTTCCGTGATGTTCGCCCGGACATGCGCATTGCCCAGGAAGAGGTATTTGGCCCATTTTTGACGGCCATCCCCTTTGAAGGTGAAGAAGAGGCGCTGGCGATTGCCAATGGGGTGAAGTATGGCCTGACGGCTTACATTTGGACGAAGGATGTGGGGCGTGCTCTGCGAATGGCACATGGCGTGGAGGCGGGCATGGTCTGGGTGAATTCCCATAATGTGCGCCATTTGCCAACGCCATTTGGCGGTATGAAGGGCAGTGGCATTGGCCGGGATGGGGGCGATTATAGTTTTGATTTTTACATGGAAACGAAAAATATCAGTATTGCAATGGGTGAGCATGCTATTCCCAAGTTGGGTATTTCACGTAATTTGTAATTTGTAATTTGTACTGGAGGTTATGATGCCAGTTCGACATCCGGCGGGGAATCCGCCTTTTAACATTGTTCGTATGAGTCACATTGAGTTGGGTGTGACTGATTTGGAGGCGTCGCGCCGCTTTTATACGGAAATTTTGGGGTTGGTGGAGACGGAGCAGGTAGGGGATTCGATTTATTTGCGGGGGTTGGAGGAGCGGAATCATCATTCGTTTGTGCTGACGCAGTGTGAAACGGCCGTTGTCCGGCGGCTTGGGTTTAAGGTAGCCAGTGAGGCGGATTTGGATGCGTTGGCTGTGTTTGCGGCGCAAAAGGGGCTGGCGGCGGAGTGGGTACGGCCGTATGGTCAGGGACGCTCTTTGCGAATGCGAGACCCGTTTGGTATGCCGCTTGAATTTTGTTATGCCTTTGACCAGGTGCCGCGTGCGTTGCAGGAATACGGCCGTTACCGGGGCTGCCATCCCCAACGCATAGACCATTTCAACTGCTTTACGCCCAATGTACAGGCCAGCCACGACTTTTGGGCAATGGAGCTGGGTTTTCGTACCACGGAGTACACCAAAACCGAAGAAGGCGATGCCCTTTGGGCGGTGTGGATGCACCGAAAGGGAAACGTCCATGATATGGCATTTACCAATGGGGAAGGGCCACGTCTGCATCATGTGGCCGTGTGGGTGCCAACAGCTATGAACATCATTCACCTCTGCGATTTAATGGCGACGACTGGTTATTTGCAAAACATGGAACGTGGTCCGGGGCGGCATGGCATTTCTAACGCTTTCTTTTTGTACGTGCGTGACCCGGATGGTCACCGTGTGGAGATTTATACCAGCGATTATTTGACGGTTGACCCGGATTTTGAACCGGTGGAATGGAATTTGCATGATCCGCAGCGGCAGACGTTGTGGGGGATGCCGGCGCCGCGCTCCTGGTTTGAGGAGGGTTCGCGGCTGGAGGGGGCGGCATTGCGGCCTTCTGAGTTGAAGGCGGAGCCGATTGTTGCACCTTGAGGTATAAAAAAACGGCCGTTTTCACACAAACGGCCGTTTTTATGCAATTTGAGAGCAGCTGCCTGCTTACTCAATACCCAGGTAAGCCTTTTGCACAGTGGGATCTTTGCGCAGGTTTTCGGCCGTGTCCGACAAGACAATCTCACCAGTTTGCAGCACATACCCGCGATGCGCCACTTGCAAAGCCATGTGGGCATTTTGTTCCACAAGCAGAATGGTTACACCTTGTTGATTAATTTCGGTAATGGCTTCGAAAATTGTTTCTACCAGCACTGGCGCCAAACCCATCGACGGCTCATCCATCAACAGCAAACGCGGCCGTGACATCAACGCCCGTGTCACAGCCAACATTTGCTGTTCACCACCGCTCAAGGTACCAGCCACTTGTGTGCGTCTTTCACCTAAACGAACAAACAATTCGTACATTCGTTCAACATCTTTTTGAATCTCTTCCTTGTCATTGCGGTGGAATGCGCCCATCAGCAAATTTTCTTCTACAGTTAATTTGCCAAAAATACCGCGCCCTTCCGGGACCATTGCAATGCCTCTGGAAACCAAATCATGGGCGGCGTATTTATGCAAATCTTCGCCTTCAAAGACGATGTTGCCCTGGCGTGGCTGCATTAACCCGCTAATGGTACGCAGCGTTGTCGTTTTTCCTGCACCATTCCCGCCAATGAGAGAGACAATTTCTCCTTTGTTGACTTTGAGAGAAATCCCTTTCAGTGCATGGATATTGCCATAATATGCGTGAACGTCGTTGACTTCTAGTAAGGTCATGGTCTTCCTCGTTATGCCTCAATTTTGGCTGCGGCTGCGGCCCCTTTGCCCAGATAGGCTTCAATCACTTTGACGTTGCTTTGAATTTCGTGGGGCAGGCCTTCTGCAATCTTTTTGCCGTAGTCGAGAACGGTCACTTTTTCCGAAATGCCCATAACAACGCGCATGTCATGTTCAATCATGAGAATGGTGATGCCTAGTTCGTCTCGCAGGCGTTTGATGAAGGCTGTGGTTTCGGCCGTTTCTTTTGGATTCATACCCGCCGTTGGTTCATCCAGCAGCAGTAGTTTTGGCTTACTGGCCAACGCACGGGCAATCTCCAGTTTTCGTTGGTCGCCATAGGGCAAATTTTTAGCCAGCAGATCCCCTTTACCTTGCAATCCAACAAAGCGCAGCAGCCGTCGGGCTTCGGCTTCGTTTTCCTTAACTTCTTTACGAACAAATGGCGTATTTAATATGGCGCCAATCCAGGTGGATTTGAGGTGTGGTTCTTGCCCAACCATAATGTTTTCAATAACCGTCATATTGTTAAATAAACGGATATTTTGGAAGGTTCGGGCAATGCCTAATCGTGTAATTTGATGAGACTCCAAGCCACGGATAGATTCACCCTCAAAGAGCAGTTCGCCCTCATCGATCTGGTAAAACCCGGTTAAGCAGTTGAAAAAAGTGGTTTTACCGGCGCCATTGGGGCCAATGATACTGGCAATTGCTCCACGAGGAAGTTCATAATCCAGATGATCTGTGGCTAAAAGCCCACCAAACCGTTTGACAACTTGTTTTGCAACGAGAATATTTTCACTCATCTTGTTTCCCCTTTGGCTAATCGGCGGCTGCGGCAATGGGTGGATTGTCTTCATCTACGGCCAGTTCACGGCGCGTTACTTCAGATGGCCAGAGGCCTTCTGGTCTGGTGAGCATCATGACGATAAGCAGTGCGCCATAGATGAGGAAGCGGAATTCTGCAAATTCACGCAGAAGTTCGGGCATACCAATTAAAACGGCCGCACCCACTACAACACCGGGAATAGACCCCATGCCACCAACAATGATGAGACTGAGGACGTTAATCGAAACGATAATGGTGAAGCTGTTTGGGAAAACCGTACCTACTTTTGTAGCAAAAATTGCGCCTGCCAGACCACCAGCTGCCGCGCTCAATGTAAAAGCGATAACCTTGGCCTGGGTTTTATCAATGCCCATGGCGGCGGCGACATCTTCGTCTTCTCGAATGGCCATCCACTGCCGGCCGGTACGCGAATTTTGCAGCCGTGTGGTGACATAGAGCATAAACAATACGGCCGCAAATGAAAGGTAATACAGTTGTTCCGGGTTGGACAGTTCAATGCCGAAAAAGGTTGGCTTGGGAATAAAAAGAACACCTTGCGCACCGCCAATGTACGGTTTCAGCCAGTCAGAAAGGGCCAGTTTTCCGATGATTTCACCAAAACCCAGTGTAGCAATCGCCAAGTAGTCGCCGCGCATACGCAGGACAGGCAGTGCGAACACAAAACCGGTAATCATGGCCGCTACAATGGAAATGGGGATAAGCAGCCAGAGGTTGAAAATGGTTGTGCCAGTGCGAGCCTGGATACCTAGTGGGCCGGTGGACAACAAGAAACCGGTTATGTATGCGCCAACAGCAAAGTTGGTTAGATAGCCGAGGTCTAGCAAACCGGCCATGCCGACGGCGATGTTGAGGCCAAGTCCCATGACGATGTAAAGGCCAATGGTGACAAGAACATCGCTCAGGAAACGGCCGACCAGCCAGGGCAGTGCCAGGAAAAGGGCGGCCAGAAGTGCATAGCTCACGTAGCGAACATTGCGTTGAGCTGAAGGGCCGCCTTTTTCAATGTTTGTCTTGATGGGTGTCGATAGAACTGGCCATAAGAAATAGGCAGCAAATGCAGCCACAAAAACAAAAATGGCAAAGTTTTGGGTAATGACACCACTGGATAATATCAGGCGGATGGTGTCACGTTCAATCCAGTCGTAATCTCGAAACTGCTGAAGAACCTGGTTAAGCAGCTCGCTCATCAGGCCAACGCCCAGTGTCCAGGCACCAGCGCTCACGAATGCGCGACGAAGGCGCTGTGGAAGTAGTTCAAGCAAGGCTCCAAGCAGCCCCATAAAGGTGAGTAAGCCAATGAGAATGAGGATGCCTGTGGTGATGTTTTCCTGGTTAAATGTCAAAATTTCCAGCAGATTAGGGGTGACGCTGACAAACATGTCACGAATGTTGGTGTTTGCACCGACGAGAATGATGAGTACGGAGGGCAGGCTGGAGATGAAGCCGACGATCACGCCGCTGAGTACGGCCGTTCCCGTGTTGTGTTCTTCTGCATAACGACGACTAATCACATAGCCGCCGATTAACGAAGGCAAAGCCACTAGAATTTGCCCAAACGCAATGACATCTTTAATGATCTCGCGTCCATTAAACAGCTCAATCATGCCTACCATAGACATGTAAAACAAAGCCACGCCAGTAAGCAGACCTGCCTTGAGGAGAAAACGAAAATTAAGTTTCATGTTCAGCTCCTTACGCCTTCTTCTCAGCCAATTTTTCGCCGATAATGCCTTGAGGCCGGAAAATCAGTACCAAAACCAACATTGTAAAGGCAATGACATCCTTAAGTTGATTGGCAGCAGGAATACCCAAACCATCCAGAACCAGATTTGGCCCGATGGATTCAAATACACCAAGCAGCAGGCCACCTAACATAGCACCAGGGACATTACCAATGCCACCCAATACGGCGGCTGTAAAGGCTTTAATGCCAGGGAAAAAGCCCATAAAGAAGTTGACCCCTTGCGGCCGATAAAGCCCGTTGATAACACCGGCTGCACCTGCCAAAACCCCGCCAATGGCAAAAGTGAAGACAATGATGCGGTCAATGTTGATTCCCATTAACCGGGCAACCTCTTTGTTTTCAGATACAGCCCGCATAGCCATGCCAATTTTTGTACGTTCAACCAAATAGTACAGAGCTGCCATCAGGATTAACGCCGCAAAGAAGACGACAAGCTGCACAATTGGTGTGTCGTTGCCAAGCAAAGGAATTGTGCCTTGTAGAGCGGGGACAACCGGATAGGATTTGAACCCGGAGCCATAGAGACCCTTGAAGGTATATTGCAAAAAGAATGATGCGCCAATGGCTGTGATGAGTGGTACCAGTCGGGGAGCGTTACGCAGTGGCCGGTATGCAACACGTTCCAGCACGATGGCAACGGACATGGAAGTAACGGCCGCAATGATTATTAAAATAATAATTGCAATAAATGGCTGTGCAGTTAAAAACCCGCTTTTGTTGAACCATTCAGCAAAGAAAACGGCCGTAAATGCCCCAGACATAAAAACTTCGCCATGAGCGAAATTAATCATCAACAAAATGCCATAGACCAGCGTGTAGCCTAACGCAATGAGTGCATAAATACTCCCCTGTGCCAGACCGGAAATTACCAGACTGGCCCAGACTGAGGGTGTATATTTGGCGGCTGTCAGTGTGTTATATGCCCCCACGACAATTGCCAAAATAATGCCAATGCGAAGTACAGCGAGAACAATATCTACCCAATTTATGCGACGTGTTATCCCTTTTCCCATCTTATTCTCCAGATATAGCGTTGTCTCAAATGTTAATGGCCAGAAACGGCCGTATGCCTACCATATAAACACCAAAATCAAACCTAGAGACACGCAAGCTTCCAATATTGGTTGGAAGGGAAAAAGGGACGGTACTTCCCGCAGCACCGTCCCTTTTTTGTTAATCGTTATGGTTGATAAACCACTGCTGGTGGCCAGTTATCATCCACAATCTCGGCATTTGTGATTTGGAAGATACCCAGCGCTTCACCAGTAGCGCAGTCACCTGTAGGCCCACAAGTCAGCTTACCAATGACGCCATCATAATCTTTAATGTTGTGCAAAGCATCACGCAAAGCCTGACGGCCGATCAACAGCGTACCATCCTCAGCCTTTTGTGCAGCCTGCTCAATAGCCAGGAAGAGCAAATTCGTGGCATCATAAGCATGGCCATGGAAACCGCTGGGCGGTGAACCGCCATAGGTGGCTTCCCATTTGGCCAACAGTT
>CAZRIB010000191.1:0-7547 GCA_964600035.1 uncultured Ardenticatenaceae bacterium
AATCTCTAATCTCTAATCTCCAATCTCAGTTTTGTAGGTTATTTCATTCTCGTTCTTAAGTAGGGTGGGCAGAGCAAAGTTGGGTTTATGGTTCATCGTATTCAAGCATTCTTTATCCGGTTGATTTTCCGTCTGCTTTATTATGAATTGGCATGGAGTTATGATGCCGTTAGCTGGCTGGTGTCGTTTGGGCAGTGGCGGGCGTGGCTGTTTTGCGCGCTGCCTTTTGTGGTTGGCGAACGTGTGTTGGAGTTGGGGCATGGGCCTGGACATTTGCTGCTGGCGCTGTCTCAATTGGGGAAAACGGCCGTTGGCCTTGATTTATCCCCTGCAATGGGACGACAGGCACGCCGTAACTTGCAAAGGCAAAATGTAACTGCGCTGCTGGTGCGTGGCAAAGGCGAACAACTGCCTTTCGCTGACGAATCTTTTCACACGGTTGTGGCGACGTTTCCTACAAATTATATTTTTTTACCGGAAACGTTGTCGGCAGTAAGGCGGGTGCTGAGGCGTAACGGCCGTTTCGTTATCATCCCAAGCACCCAATTCACCAGCAAAAGCGCAGCTGTGCGCATGTTGGAATGGCTGTACCGCATTACAGGCCAACGCCTGCCGGAAACCACAGCCGCCACCAACGATCCCCAAACCATTTGGCAGCCCATTCTGAACCGGCTTGATGAGGCCGGTTTCACGCCATCATTACATCAAAAAAAGCTTAAAGACAGCATCGTGATCGTTCTTGTGGCAGAAAAAGAGTAGAAGAATTGAGTAGGGATTGGTACAATGCCGCCTATGACTGAGCTAGAAAAACAGACCGTAACAGAAGAAACGGCCGTGTCCCTGCAATCCACACCGGCCCCACTTGCCCAAAAATTACTCATGGTAGGCACTGCCAGCGTCGTTCTATTGGCAGACCAACTAACCAAACTACTTGTAGAAACCAAAATGTCCCTAAACACCACCTGGGAGCCATTCAGCAACCTTGGGCATTTGTTTCGCATTACCCACGTAGCCAACACCGGCACAGCTTTTGGTTTGTTCCCCAATGGCAGCTTTTTATTTGGAGCACTGGCCATCATCGTTGGCCTGTTTCTCCTTTATTACAACCACATTCTACCCGCCAATCAAACCGCTCTGCGCCTTGCACTGGGATTGCAGTTAGGCGGCGCACTTGGCAACCTTATTGACCGCTTGCGCATTGGCCATGTCACCGATTTTTTGGATTTTGGCTGGTGGCCTGTGTTCAATGTGGCAGATATGGCTATTGTCGGCGGTGTCATTGTGCTGGCATGGATGATGCTAAAAGAGTACCAGGAAGAACAAAAAGCCCTGCAAAGCCGGGTAGTGAATGATTAAAGATTGAAGATTAAAGCTCTCAATCCTCAACCCCTAACAATGAGCGGACAAACGTTTGAATTTACACTGGAATCACCAGCCCCACGACTGGATCAGGCATTGGTGCAGGCATTATTTGCTTTGGATGTGGATGTGTCGCGCACGCAAGTGCAGCGGCTGTTGAAGGATGGCAGCATTACGGTAAACGGCCGTACTGCCCGTGCCAGCCAATCCGTCGAAGGCGGGGAACAAATCGTCGTCAACATGCCGGAACCCGTCAACACAGACCTCGTCCCGGAAAACATCCCCCTGGACATTCGTTACGAAGACGACGATTTGATTATTGTGAACAAACCAGCCGGTATGGTCGTTCACCCCGGCACAGGCCACTATCGCGGCACACTGGTTAATGCCATTCTCGGCTACTGTCCGGAAATTGAAGGCGTTGGCTTTGAAAAACGACCCGGCATTGTCCACCGGCTGGACAAAGACACCTCCGGCCTGATTGTCGTAGCCAAAAACGAAAAAACATTGCGCTTTCTGCAAGGACAATTTCAGGCGCGGCATGTAGAAAAGCGATACCTGGCATTGGTAGAAGGGCACGTCCAGCCCCCCACCGCTTTAATAGATGCTCCAATTGGTCGGGATCCGAAAAAACGCAAGAAAATGTCTATCGTCACCGACCCCAAAAAACGTGCCCGCTCTGCCCAAACGACCTACCACACACTGGTTACATACAATGACCACACGCTGGTGGAGTGTGAGCTGCACACTGGGCGCACGCATCAAATTCGCGTCCACATGGCTTATATTGGACATCCAATTGTGGGGGATACGGTTTACGGCCGTCGCCGCCAAACCATCAAACTCAACCGGCACTTTCTGCACGCAGCCAAACTAACCCTGAAACGGCCGTCTGACCGCACAGCCATCACCGTCACCGCTGAGCTGCCACCAGAACTCCAACAAATTTTAGATAAACTCGCAGAAGAATAAAGCTACACCGAGGAAGAATCTTCCAAACTATCCGTTTGGCTGGCCAACTGCCCATTCCGATGATTTTGTGGCGCAATTGGCAGTGCAATATAAAACGACGTCCCCTCACCCACCTTACTATCAACCTTTACCCAGCCGCCGTGCCGTTCCGCAATAGACTTAACAATCGCCAGCCCCAAACCTGTTCCCTTAATCTTTTCCGTGCCACGCTGCTTTGCCCGGTAAAACTTTTCAAACAAACGCGGCTGCAAATCATCAGGAATACCGGGGCCATTATCTTGTACCTTGATAATGACGTGCCCATTACTTGCCCAGGCATACAACCCAACTTTGCCGCTGTTTGGCGCATATTTGAACGCATTGCTCAATAAATTGGTCACTGCCCGACGAATTAAAGGCAAATCCCCTTCAACCGGCGGAATCCCATCGGCCACCCGAACCTCTAACTCATTGCCGCTCAAATGGGCATGCTGCCAATATTCCTGAGCAATATCATCCAGCAAAATTTTCGGGTCAATGGGGGCTTTATCCAAATCAACGGCCGCTTCAATACGCGCCAAATCCAGCAAATCCTCAACCAGGTTCGACATTTGCTCAATGCCACCCAAAATGCGATCCAGATAATCATGCTGCTGCTCATTTAACTCACCCACCATCGGCATCATGGTGGCGTACCCGCGCATAAATGTTAACGGGCTGCGCAAGTCATGAGAGACATCCGCCACAAAGTTTGACTTCATTTCGTCAATTTCTTTGTAACGTGTAATGTCATGCAAAACGGCGACGCGCCCTAAAATTTGCCCGTCATTGGCTACAATTTTGGACGCATTCCCATAATATGTTCGGTTGCCCATCTCAATTTCAGGATTTGCCACCGTTAAATTTTTAGCCCGCAGCAAATCCAGCAGTGCCTGTTCATCAATCACATCAGCCAATGGCAGCCCAGTCACTTTTTCCGAATCAATGCCAAACAATTTTTCAAATGCCGGATTCACCAACAGCACCCGTTCGGTCTGGTCAGTCACAATGACGGCATCCGATGTGCTGGACAGCACGGCCATCAGCCGCCGCCGTCCGCCTTCAGCCGAAGCAAACAACCGGGCGTTCTCAACTAAAATGGTGGCCTGACCGGCCAATGTGCGCAGTAAATTGCGTTCTGTCAGAGTAATGCTGTGGGTTTGTCTGTAACCCAACCACATTACACCCTGGAATCGGTCTTGAGAGAAGAGGGGCACGGCCAGTAATGCCGGAATGGGTATTTCTCGTTCTGGGGGCAAATTGAGTGTGGCTTGAATTTGGGCAGGTGTGGAAAGCATTAGTTCGCTGACTTCGCGGATTTTGGAGGCAATGTATCTGTCCAGCCATGCCATTTTTTCTGATGCAGGGCCAACACCGTAGGTTAACGGCCGTCCTCCGCTGGGATTGGCCACAACAGCTCTTGCTCCGGCAGCCCCTGTGCCTCGCAATGCCCCCCGCAGCAAAGCGGGCACACCCTCATTCAAGTCCAAACTGGTTGCCACATCATGGCTCACACCCAGCAACAGAGACAGCTCGTTTAGACGCTGTTTCATGGAGCGCTGCATTCTGTCAAAGGCACGGCCAAGCTGCCCAATCTCATCTTCACGGTTTAATGGCAGCTGCTCAGTGGCTTCCCACTCGCCGCCGGAAGCCACTGTCTTGGCGGCATTGATGAGCTGTATCATCGGTTCTGTGATGTTGCGGCTGAGTGAACGCAGGCTTATGGCGGAAACGGCCGTTATCACCAACAAAATCAACGCCAACGGCCCGCCAATTTTAAGCACATTTTTCAAAACAGTTGTGTACGGCACAGTAATGACCGCCTGCCAGCTATCGCCGGATTGACGGGCAACATACGCCAATTCACGCCCCTTATTGTCGCGGCTCCGCAGCAAATACGCTGTACCCGGCGCGGCATCCGAAACCGTCAGCGCATGCATCTGTGTTAGCTGCGAAAAAGGCGGCCAAACCTGGGTCATCTGTGCCGGATCAGGATGCGCCAAAATGATGCCTTCCTCGCTCATCACAAAGCCAGTGCCTTCGCCTACTGTTTTTTGCATGCTGGTTACCAAAGATTGCATGGTTTCCGGGGGAATCCGGCCAATAAGTGCCGTTTTGGGTTCATTATTACTGGTAGCAAGCGGGGTAATCAGGCTAACGACGTAGGCATTGTTGGGTGTTTGGGGAATGGCAAAAGTGGAAACGTTTTGGGTGAGTGCTTTGGTTACGGCCGTTTCCTCTTCCGGAGTCAGCGCCAAACTATTCTGTACCGGTTCAGACACAACCACAGTCAAAGCATCATCAACCAAAAGCAGTTGGGCATACTCAGGGGCCAACCGGTGAATATCGCCTAATTTACTGGCAGATACCTCTCTGTCTGCCGTGGCAAGCGGTGTAACAGCCTGATTGCGAATAACCAGCGTTTGCAGCCGGTCTTGAAACTCCGGAATCTGGGCCAGCACGGCATCGGCATCTGTGGCCATTTGGGTGACGGTTAATTGGGTAGAAAGGGTAGCCAGCAGCAGATAAACGGCCGTTAACACCACCACCGTCAATCCCACCGAATACACCACAAAATGCGCGGTCAAATTTACAAGCAGCGACTTCTCTGCCGGATTGGGCACATTGACCTGACGAGGCCGCGCCTGGGGAATATTCCTTTCCACCACAAGCACCATGACACCCGCCAGCAGCCCGGCCAACAAATAAGAAAGCACCCGCGAATGTGTCACCAACAACGCCCAATCTAACGCCGTCAGCCAGCCATTGCCCGTACTCAGGAAAACAGCCAGCCAGACCAATGGCAGCAGGCCAAACATCATCAACACGCCCACTAAAACAGGATGCCGCAGCCAGGCAAACAGCCGCCCTTTATAAGGTTGGTGGAACAGCCAGCCAGCCAGACCTGTTACAAAGGCAAAATGGTATGGCGCAAACAGTTCATGGCCGCCGTAAATGGCAAATGATAAGCCGGCAGCAAAACCAACCAGCATGGCAACGGCCGTATCCAACAGCAGCGCCGCCAGCAACAGCGGCAGCCCAACCAACAGCGTCAAATACACATCAATTTGTGGGGGAATCAACCAATCCAGCCAGGGCGCTGGAGAAGAAATGTGAATGGGGAAAAGCTGGCTAAACACAACGCCAGCCAATGCCAACCCACCCGCCAACAACCATTGACGGCCTTTCATCTGGCCAAACGTTCCTTTTCTTTTCAAGAGAAACCGAACCAGAAAAACAGTATATAACGCCAGTAACAAATAGGCTGTTGGGCGTTCGGGCAACGAAAATGTAAACCCGGCAACTCCCCAAAGCGGATTAGGCATGGCCACCTTTTATCTTTTCACAACTTCTACGGATTAAATTTAGCAAAAACGCCCTACCTTCTTCAACCACACAATCTACAAAATAAGGTTTGTGGGCATATTCATAATCGTTATTTTACCTGATGAACAGGCAACTCTGAAAAAATTGCGCCACAAGTACCATAGAAGTCTTCGATTGTCGGAAATTTGTTTTTTTGAACTGCCTGGGGGACATTTTTTATTGAAATAACTTTACCATAATTTGCGGTTTGATTATAACATGCCGGATATACCGTCGCAATGACAGGGTAACTTGAAAGCTTTTTATCCCTTGTGAAAGATGCGTGAATATTTTTCACGAACAACATGAGTCTGTACGCAATACCATTCAAAAAAAGATGGCTGGTTTGCAGGCAGCAAGTGACAAGCAAGGCCAATATGTGGCTTCTTTCATCCATTCATCTTCATCTTTATTTCTCAGAGAGATTGGGGGTGTTTAGGCGCCAGAGGGCAGCTCGAACCAAAATGCAGTGCCTGAGTCAGGCTGGCTTTCTACCCAAATACGGCCGTTATGCGCAGCCACAATTCCCTGGCAAATAGCCAGTCCCAGTCCAGAGCCACCACTATCGCGAGAGCGTGCCGAATCCGCCCGCCAAAACCGGTCAAACACACGAGCAGCGGCCTCCGCAGACATGCCAGGCCCATTATCGATGACGCCAATGCGCACACGGCCGTTTCCGTCATCATGCACCCGCAGCCATATCGTGGGAACATTTGCCGTACCCTGAGGAGCATGGCGCAGCGCATTACCCACTAAATTTGCCAAAATTTGCTGAATACGCGCCTTATCGGCAAACACAAAAACGGGTTTTTCTGGCACCTCAGCCACAAGTGCCACCCCATCCGACTCTGCCAATGGTGCAAATGCCGCCACGGCCTGACCAATCAAGTCGGAGACGGGTACACGCGACCTGGACAACTGCAACTGCCCGGCTTCTGCCAGCGACAGCGTGCGCAAATCATCGACCAACCGGCGCAGCAGCAGCGTTTCTTCATGTACCATTGTCAAATTTTCAGGAGACAGGGGGAAAACGCCGTCTAGCATTGCTTCCAGGTTGCCTTGCATGACGGCCAACGGTGTGCGCAGCTCATGGGCAATGTCGGCCAGCATTTGCTGGCGCTGTGTTTCACTTTGGCGGAGTGTGTGTGCCATTTTGTTGAAACTTTGGGCAAGTGTGGCAACTTCGTCATGGCCGGTAACGGGGACTTGTTGGCTTAAGTTTCCACCCGCCAGAGCCAGGGTGGCCTGGGTTAGTTGTTTTAACGGCCGTGTCAATCCCTGCGCCAACCCCACAGCCAACACCAGTGCCAATACAACTGCTGCCACGGCTCCATAGGCCAGCCCGCGATTGACTTCTGCCAAAAATTGGGATTCTGCTGCCCCCATGCCCATACCCTGCATGCCAAGATACAGTGTGCCAACGGTACGGCCGTCCACTTGCAGCGCAACCCCGTTTCCTTCTTCTACCAACATTTGCATCCGGCCACGGCCACCAACAGATTGTGCTGCGATACGGCCGTTTTCATCTACCAACGCCCACATTCCCCCACCCATGCCATTTTGTCCCCGTCCCACCAGCATTGAAGAAAGCAGGGGGTCAACACCTTCCCAACCATTCTGCGCCTTGTAAAACGCCACAAGCTGCTCAGTCAGCACATCCAACTGCACCGCCTCATCTTGCATCAAATAATGACGAAACCCCGACTCAGCAGCCCGGTTTGCCCAATAGCCAATGACCACAATACCTACCACAGCCACCAGCAAAAACGCAATTGTTAATTTTAACCACAATTTCATGCTGCATCCTTTGGGGAGAGAAATGAGAGATTAAT
>CAZRIB010000192.1:0-7524 GCA_964600035.1 uncultured Ardenticatenaceae bacterium
ACAAGGATGAGCGTCAGCCCCCATGTACCGATGGAAACGCCCCAAATGCGCGGCGTATCACTTGCCGCCTGTGTTCCTTTTTTGCTGCCGGTTAAGGGTATTGCCGGGTTTAGTTGTGTTCTGCTTGCTGATTGGGATTGCATACCATTCACCTCTTGTAAAAATTACGAATTACGAATTTGCCTGTTTTTTCGTGGCAATTCGTGAAATCGGGAAGAGCCTTTTTGTATTGCGCAATGTAACCTCAGTTCGAAGATAAAAAAATGGGACGCGGATTTGCCCATAAACACAGATTGATGATTAGTTTGCAGGTCAACATCTTGAAAATAATAAAAAATCAGCGTTATCTGCGGCATCTGCGTTCTAATTCCGAACTCAGGTTAATGTAGTGAACGGCCGTTTAGATTTGCTGCACAAGTGATAAAGATTTGATTAAGATAGCGTTGTGGCAAATTCGCCTTTTCGCGTCTTGTTTGCTAGAATCCCGCAAATTTGCATGCCGGTAGCAGAAAAGGGTTCCTCACCCGTACCCGGCTTAACAAAACTGCGGGCTTTCCCATATCCCGCCTGTTTTTAGAGAAAGAAATAAGCACCTACAACGGCTTGCCGTTTATTTGCCTGTCTCTTGCTCGGGAATGTACCCCGTTACGGCCGTTTGCCTGAAATACGGCCGTTTTCTGCTGCCCATCAACAACTTACAAACAAATCACTATATATAAGGAAGAAAACAAATGACTACTTACGACTTTTCGAAATTAGGCAAACGGGACATGACCAAACCCAGCAAGGAACTGGACACCTTCCCCAAACCGGAACACGTCACAGTCGTCACCTTCACAACCGACGAATTGACCAGTTTTTGCCCGGTCACCGGCCAACCAGATTTCAACACCGTTGTCATTGAGTACCACCCAGACAAATTGTGTGTCGAAAGCAAAAGCCTCAAACTGTACCTGTGGACATTCCGCGAGGAGCAGATTTTTGGCGAAGGGTTGGCCGCCACCATTGCCAAAGACATTTTTAACGCGCTGCAGCCCTTCTACTGCAAAGTGACTCTGGAACAAAGCATTCGCGGTGGGCTGCAAATGACGGCCGTTGCCGAAATCAACCGCGAGGAGGCATAACCATGCAGCAAGCAGACTGCGTCGCCATCGTCAGCGGCGGCATGGACAGCGTCACCCTTCTCCATCATTTGGTGAAAAAAGAAGGGCGGCATCCCGCCGTCATCGCCTTTATTTACGGGCAAAAACACCAAAAGGAAGTCGCCCTGGCGCAGTGGCATGCCGAACAACTACAATGCCCCGACTTTCTGGCACTGGATATTCGCCATTTGTCGCCACTATTTGCAGCCTCAGCCCTGGTAAACAGCAGCACCCCCATCCCGGACATAAACGACGTAGAAGGTGATCCACAGCCCATCACTTACGTACCAAACCGCAACATGATTTTTTTGGCACTGGCCGCCGCCTATGCCGAAACACACGGCGTTAGCGACCTGTTCTACGGGGCACAAGCCCATGACCTGTATGGCTACTGGGATACCACGCCAGACTTTTTGGCCGCATTGAATCAGGTTTACGCCCTAAACCGCAAACAGCCAGTCCACATTAAGGCGCCCTTTGTCCATTACACCAAAACGGATGTCCTGCGTGCCGGACTGGAACTGGGTGTCGATTACAGTCAAACGTGGTCTTGCTACGAAGGGGGGGAGGCCGCTTGTGGGCACTGCCCCACGTGTGCTGAACGTCTTGCCGCATTTACGGCCGTTGGCATCCCAGACCCCATTCCATACCAACAATCATAAAAACCACTTTTTGGAGGAAATTTCAACATGATTTACGTATTTCTTTATCTCATCGCCATCGTTCTGGCAAACCTGACCGTCGCCCAATTTGGCCCTTCTGTCACCATCATCAACGCCTTCCTGTTCATTGGCCTGGACTTAACATCCCGCGACCAACTGCATGAAGCCTGGCGCGGCAACAATTTACTGCCCAAAATGGCCGCCCTCATCGCTGCAGGCTCCATCTTGTCCTGGGTACTCAACCGGAACGCAGGCCCCATTGCCCTGGCATCTTTCGTCGCCTTTGCCGCCGCCGCCACAGTAGACGCGCTCGTTTACCATCAACTGGGCAAATACCCACGCTGGCTGCGGATTAACGGCTCCAATATCCCCAGTGCCGCGGTAGATTCCATTGTGTTCCCCACATTGGCTTTTGGCAGCTTCATGTGGACGATTGTACTGGGTCAGTTCCTGGCTAAAACGTTAGGCGGATTTGTCTGGTCACTGCTTTTCCGTTGGTGGGACAACCGGCAGACAACGGCCGTTCACGCCTGATACAACAGCGAAGAAATAATTTTATATCGCATCGCAGCCGGTCAAACCCGGCTGCTTTTTTTTGCTTTTTATAAAAGGCAGCAGTATACTTCAAAAAATCTTGAACTAATTTGAGGCATGATGACAGACACGGCCGTTCCCCCCACCAATATCGAAGCCCTGGCACAGCAGCTAAAAATGCTGGCCAACCCCAAGCGGTTGCAAATCCTGCACCTACTCATGGAAGGTGTGCACTGCAACTGCGAATTGGGCGAGGCATTGGACATGCCCATCAACCTGATTTCTCACCACATGGGCATTTTGCGAAAAGCAGGTTTAGTCAATATGGAACGAGATGCAGTTGATGCCCGCTGGATTTACTATTCGATCAACGAACAGGCACTGGCGGCGTTAAACGAAACTTATGGCCTCTTTTTCGACCTGGGGCGAATCAAGCCACGCCGTCCAACTTGCGGTCCGCAAGGAAGCATTGTCTCGACAAGCAGCATTGAGGTTAGTTGAATTTTTTGCAAAAGTAATTCAAATTTTTTTGAAGTAACAACATTTTCAAGGATTGTAAATATGAACGACTCGATTTCCCTTTTTTCTTCAACACCAGAAACGGCCGCTTCCAATGAAACGGCCGTCATCGAACTATTCGATCCCCCCATGTGCTGCCCCACCGGGCTGTGCGGCCCCACGCTGGACCAGGTACTGCTGGACGTAAACGAGATGATCCAGACACTGCAAGCGGAAGGCATCAGCGTGGAACGCTATCAAATGACCAGCCATCCGCACAAATTTATGGGCAATGACGAAGTGATGCGCCTGGTGCGGGAAAAACAGATGGATGCGCTGCCGATAACGGCCGTTCGCGGCAAAGTCATCAAAGTCGGCGCATACCCCACCCTGGATGAGGTAAGAGAAGCACTATGACCACTCAATTCATCTTCTTCTCTGGAAAAGGCGGTGTTGGCAAAACAAGCATGGCCTGCGCAACGGCCGTACACCACGCCGACACCGGCAAACGCACACTCATTATCACCACAGACCCGGCAGCCAACCTGTCCGACGTATTCGAGCAGCCCATCGGCCACCAAATTACGCCGCTGGACGGCATTAACAACCTGTGGGCAATGGAAATTGACCCCGATCGGGCGACAGAAGAGTACAAAGAACGCGCCCTGGCCCCGATTCGTGCCGTCTTTCCGCCGCAAATGGTTGAGGTGATTGACGAGCAGATGAGCGGCCCCTGCACCGCCGAAGTCGCCGCCTTTGACCGCTTCACCGACTTCCTGGTATTCGACAACGAATCCGACCGCCCGGTGCAGTTTGACGTGGTGGTCTTTGACACTGCCCCCACCGGACACACCATTCGCCTGCTGGAACTGCCCGCCGAATGGAGTCAGACGATTGAAACGGCCAGCAGTGGCAGCGGCCAAACGTGCATTGGCCCGGCGGCAGCCATCCAGAGCGCCAAACAAAAATATGACCGCGCCCTGTCCATTTTGCGTGATCCGGCACAGACGCGCTTTACCTTTGTCCTGCACCCGGAAGCCATTGCCATCCACGAAACCCGGCGAGCCATTGGCGAATTGAGCAAGCTGGACATTCACGCCCATGCGTTAATTATCAACGGCATTATTCCGCCGCAGGCCACTGCCAATGCCCTGTTTGCCGCCCGCGCACAGATGCAGGCTGGCTATCTGGCACAAATTGAGCGCGAACTACCCTACCCCGCCCGGCGCATGTTTTTGCTGGATGGCGAAATTAAGGGGATTGACCGCCTGCGCATGGTAGCGGCCTTGTTAAACGGGGAGAACAATCAACAACCAACGGGCAACGAGCAACGGATGACGGATTACGCGCAAACGGCCGTTCCCGTTTCACCTCCGTCTGAAATTTTGCCGCGCATTGTGCCAAACGGCCGTAAACGCACCCTCTTCTTTGCCGGTAAAGGGGGTGTGGGCAAAACAGTGGCATCGTGCGCAACGGCCGTCTGGCTGGCCCGGCAGGGGTACAAAACCCTCCTGCTCACCACAGACCCCGCCGCGCATCTTGGCGACGTGCTGGACGAACCCGTTGGCGACGAACCGACGCCATTGGCTGCATTACACAATTTGTGGGCAGTCAAGATAGACCCCAAAGCGGCAGCCGACGCCTACAAAAAACGCATTCTGGACGATGCCCGCCAGCGGGGACGGCCGGAAACCGCAATAAAGGTCATGGCCGAAGAACTGGACTCCCCCTGCACCGAAGAAATAGCCGCCTTCGACCGCTTCATCGAATTTGCCTCGGCGGACACATGGGACGCGGTTGTGTTTGACACAGCCCCCACTGGCCACACACTGCGCATGTTGGAACTGCCAATGGATTGGAGTAAACAGTTAGATGTGAAAGTGTTTGCCTCAGTGGATACGGCCGCTGCCGATGATGTCGCCAAGCAGCACTTTGCCGATGTCATTGACATGATGCGCGATCCCGAACAAAGCACCTTCGCTTTTGTCATGTACCCGGAATCCACGCCCATCATTGAGGCCTACCGCGCCAGCCAGGAGTTAGCGACACTGGACATCCCCACCGGACTGGCTGTCGCCAATTTCGTCATTCCCGCAGAGCAGGCAGACACGCCTTTCACACAGGCACGGCGCGCCATGCAAGCCCGTTACTTGGCCGAAATTCGAGAGCGCTTCCACACGCCGCTGCTTACCATCCCCCTGCTGCCCCAAGAGGTACGCGGACTGGAGATGTTAACGGAATTAGGCGTGCAGATGTATGGCGAACCGGTTTTTGCCTGACAAATATCGAGATTGGTTCAATCTTTGAGATTGAACCAATCTAAGATTGAACCAATCTACACCTCTATACAAGATGAATAATCCTGCAAACATTCAAATTATCGGTGCGCCGGTGGCCTGTGCCGAAGGCGTTAAGGAAACATGGCGCGATCTGGCGCGCTGGGTGGCTGGGCAGTTGAAAGGGCGGTATGGCACGGCCGTTACCGTCACCTACTACGACCTGTTCGACCCCAACTGTCCACCCCTGCCGCCAGAAGCCCAGCTCCCACTGGTGCTGATTAACGGGGAAGTAATCAGCAGCGGCGGCAAACTCTCCATGCCCGCCATCCGCCGCCACCTGGATGCACTTGGCGTCTCGCCTGCTTGATACCTGCCCAAAGGGTGACGGCCGTTACTGGCTGTCACCCTTTTTCATTGGCCGTATCAATGTTACCTAAAACCAGGCCGCCAGCAGGAATACCGAAAACAGCGCCATCGCCGACCCAAACAGAAACGGCGCCTGTACACCCAAACCGGCCCAACTGCCCAGCCCTTGCCACAACACACCAGCGATAAAGCTGGCGGGCAGCGCGGCAAGCCCCACCGCGCCATTAAACCAGCCATATGCTGCACCGCGTTGATTTTTGGAAACCAAATCGGCCACAAAGGATTTGGCGGCGCCAGCCGTCAGACCGTAGTAAAGGCCATACGCCACATACAAGCCAAAAATTTGCCAGCCAAATTGGGCAAAGGCGAACCCAAAGTAGATGAATGCATAAAGCAGCCAGCCCCATATCATCAGCCGTTTTCTGCCCAGTCTGTCTGAGAGTGTGCCTGCTGGCCCGGAAACGGCCGAATACACCACATTAAACACAAAAACCATCCCCATCACCCCCAAAAGGGATACACCCCGCTCTTGCGCCCGCAAAATTAAAAACGCGTCTGATGAGTTGCCCAGGGTAAACAGCACGATAACCAGCAAAAACTTCTTGAAATTTGACGAAAACGGCTCTTGCGCCTGCTTTGTTTCTTCCTTTGCTTGTGTGGGATTTACCTCTTGCACGCCAAAGACCAATACCAATACAGCCAGGGCAGCGGGGATCACACTCAGCCAAATTAGAGTATGGAACGTTGCTCTGGTCAGGGTTAATTCTTGCCCCTGAAGCCACCAAATAACCCCAATGGCGGCCAGCAGCCCAACTGCGGCTCCGGCTGTGTCACCGGCGCGGTGCAGGCCAAATGCTTCCCCGCGTCTTTCTGGCTCAATGCTGTCTGCCACCAGGGCATCGCGCGGGGCAGTACGGATGCCTTTGCCCATGCGCTCTACAAAACGCACGCCCAGTACCATTTGCCAACTGTTTGCCACGACTAAAAACGGCTTGGCGACAGTGGAAAGGGCGTAGCCGGATACGGTTAGCCATTTTCGCTGGCCTAACCAGTCGGAAAGGCGGCCTGACCATACTTTTAGCAGGCTGGCTGTTGTTTCGGCAATGCCTTCGATGAGGCCAATGGCGGCTGTGCCGACCCCCAGCACGTTGGCTAAAAAGAGGGGGATGAGGTGGACGATCATTTCGGTGGATACATCTGTGAGAAAGGAGGCTGCGGTTAGCACCCAAATGTTGCGCGGCAGTTCTCGTAACGGCCGTTTCTGTGATTGTGTTGTCATCTTTATCATCCTTATGAAATTAATGTGAGGAGCATTCTTGCGCCTGCCAGGAACAGCACAAAGGCTAACAAGCGGCGCAAAGTCATTGGGTTTAATTTTTTGCTGCCTAATTCTGCCCCAAGCCAGCCCCCAATGCCCACAACAACCAACCAAACGGGAATTTGAGCAGGCAGGGCATTGATGGTGGTGAGATTGCCCGCCAAACCAGCCAGGGAATTAACCAATACAAAGGCGGCGGTAATGCTCATGGTTTGGCGTGTATTTGCCCAGCCCGCCAGCAGCAGGAATGGCCCCAGAAATGTACCGCCACCAATGCCCACCAGTCCAGAAAGCAAACCGATGGCGCCGCCAGCCGCAACGGCCGTCCACCAGGGCAGTACGGCCGTATTGGGTGACGGTTCTGCTTTCTGTTGGCTGGTGCTGCGCCACAAGCGAACGGCCGTATACAACAGCACCACCCCCACCACCGACCGGTAGACATTTTCCGGCAAAATCAACCTTCCCCCTAAAAATGCAAATGGAATTGAGGTCAGGGCAATCGGCCAAAACAAACGCGGTGTAAAATTACCGGCACGAACATGCTTATATGTGCCGATGGCCGCCACCAGCACATTCATGGAAAGCGCAGTAGGCCGTATCATTTCTGGCGGCACACCCCACAGCCCCATGACTGCCAGATACCCGGAACCGCCCCCCAACCCAACAGAAGCATACAGCAGTGCGGTGATGAAGAAAAGCAAACCTAATCCAATTGTCATGATAAA
>CAZRIB010000193.1:0-7522 GCA_964600035.1 uncultured Ardenticatenaceae bacterium
AAGATTAAAATTGGCTCCTTGCGTGTCCTTTAATCTTTAATCATCAATCTTTTATTTTCCCCTACCAAAGCAGATGGGTTTGCCGCAGTTGGCGCAGCAGTTGGGTGATGTTTTGCTCCGGGTAGGGCATGGGGCCAAAGGGGTCTTCAATATGGTCTTGCCCTAACAGGGCGTAGATGGTGTTGATGATGCCGTTTGTGGTCACTTCTAGCTGGTAACCGCCTTCCAACACAAAGAGAATACGGCCGTTACACACCTCATCTGCCAACGTAACCAACACCCTCACCAATTGGGCATACCCACGCAAACTCAGTCCCGCCATTGCTAACGGGTCTTTCCAGTGCGCATCATAACCAATGGAAACAATTAGAAGCTGCGGTTTGAAGGATTGAATTTTTGGCACAATAATTTGGTCCATGACACGGCCGTAACCGGCATCCCCTACCCCCGGTGGAAATGGCACATTTACCGTGTAACCCATCCCCTTTCTCGCTCCCATCTCCCCCAAAGAGCCAATGCCGGGATAAAAATAAGGCGCAAACAAATGCGTAGACACAAACAGCACCGAATTGTCTTCGTAAAAAATGTCCTGCGTGCCATTGCCATGATGCACATCCAGGTCTACCACAGCCACCCGCTTCGCCTTATGCACAGCCTGGGCGTGTCTGGCCGCCACTGCCGCATTGTTAAACAGGCAAAAGCCGCCAACCTCGTTCGCTGCCGCATGGTGTCCCGGCGGTCGCACCAGTGCAAACCCATTCTGGAATTTGCCTTTCATGATGCCATCCACCACCAGTGCCGTGCCGCCTGCGGCTAAACGGGCCAGTTCATAGGAATCGGCCGTGGCATATGTATCGCCCTGGTCAAGCAGCCCCCCGCCAAATGCCGATACCTGGGCAATGCGGTCGATGAGTTTTTGCCCATGAACACGCCGTAATTGCGCTTCTGAAGCGAGTTGGGGCTTGAGAAGGGTCACCTCGGCCAATAAGCCGTATTCGTCTAATATGGGCAATATGGGGGCAATACGGCCGTTATTTTCTGGATGGCCTTGTTTGGTATGGCGCATAGCAGGAGCATATACAAGGGCGGTTGTCATAAAGCCATTATACCTGTTCCACACCATTGCAAAAAAAAGAGCATACCAGCCAGGCCGGTATGCTCTCAAAAAGGCAATTCATGGAAACGGCCGTGCTAGCCAGCCAGCAAACTCAGCAGCCCTTGACCAGAGCCAATCGCTACCACCAAACCGGCAAACACCACCGAAACCATCGACATCAACTTAATCAAAATATTCAAAGAAGGCCCAGACGTATCCTTAAACGGATCACCCACCGTGTCACCAACCACAGCCGCCTTATGCGCCTGCGATCCCTTACCACCATGGTGACCTTCCTCAATATACTTCTTGGCATTATCCCAGGCGCCACCGGCATTCGCCATCATGATCGCCAGAGCAAAGCCAGCAGCCAACCCGCCAGCCAGCAGCCCCAACACACCGGCCACACCAAACAACACCCCAACCACGACCGGCACAGCAATGGCAACCAACGCAGGCGCAACCATCTCACGCTGGGCAGATGCCGTACTAATATCCACACAGCGGGCATAATCCGGCTTGGATTCACCTGTCAAAATAGCCGGGTCTTCACGGAACTGCCGCCGTACTTCCTCAACCATACCGCCAGCAGCACGGCCAACGGCACGCATCGTCATCGCCGAGAAATAAAACGCAGTCGCCGCACCAATAAACAAACCAATCAACACCGCAGGATTCAACAAATTCACATTAAAATAAGTCATAAAATCCTGCATGGTCATTTCAGCGACAGCCACAACATTGCCAGCTACCGTTAAAGATTCAACACCACGCAGCTCAGTCAATACCAGCCGCACTTCTTCCAAATAGGCCGCCAGCAAAGCCAGCGAAGTTAACGCAGCCGAACCAATGGCGAAACCTTTACCAATAGCGGCCGTTGTGTTCCCGACCGCATCCAACTGGTCTGTCCGGTTACGCACTTCCGGGTTCAAACTGGACATCTCAGCGTTGCCACCTGCATTATCCGCGATGGGGCCGTACGCATCTGTGGCCAAAGTAAACCCAAGCGTAGAAAGCATGGCAACGGCCGAAATCCCCACACCATACAGCCCCATCAAAATATTGGTTGCACCACCTGTTACATAAAAACTAACCGCAATGCCCAACACAACCGCAACAACAGGAATGCCGCCGGATTCCATACCAACTGCCAACCCTTCAATCAAAGCCGTAGCAGAACTCGTTTCAGCCTGGGCTGCAATCGAACGGGTCGGGCCAAAGGCATGGGAAGTGTAATATTCAGTAGCTTTGCCCACCACAATACCAACAACCAAACCAGCCAGCACAGCCACCCAAACAGAAATCCAGTTCGGCAAACCCAATACACGGAAAATGACCAAACCCAAAACCGCAATACCCGCAGAGCTTACATAAAGCCCCCGGCTTAACGCACTAATCAACTGCGCCTGCGATGCATCTTCACTGGCACGTACCAAATAAACGGCCGCAATGGACAAAAACACCCCTACAGCCGCCAACACAACCGGCGCCGCCAAAAAGCGAAGCTGCATCTCCATCTGAGACACACTGCCCCAAAAAGCTGCGCCAGCCGTTGCCACAGCCGCCACACCCAGCGCAGACGTTGCCAGAATAGAACCAGCATAAGATTCATACAGGTCTGCACCCATACCGGCCACATCGCCAACATTGTCACCCACATTGTCTGCAATTGTTGCCGGGTTACGGGGATCATCTTCAGGGATACCAGCTTCCACCTTGCCCACCAGGTCAGCGCCAACATCTGCCGCTTTGGTGTAAATGCCGCCACCCACACGAGCAAACAACGCTTGTGTTGATGCGCCCATGCCGAAGCTGAGCATCGTTGCCGTAATTTGCGGCAGTGGATTGGCAGCCACACTAATGAAGCTGTTTGGGAACAAGGCCGGGAAGCCATAATAAAGAATTAAAAACCAGGCCGTAATGTCCAACAGCGCAAAGCCAACGACCACAAAACCCATCACAGCCCCGGCACGCAAAGCAACTTGTAAGCCGGCATTCAGACTTTTGCTGGCCGCATTAGCCGCTCTAGCAGAAGCATTTGTCGCTGTGCGCATGCCAAAATAACCGCACAACCCGGAAAAAAGGCCGCCAGTGATAAAGGCAAAAGGCACAACCGGATTCTGCAAATCGACAAAGGACATAATCAGGAACAGAGCGAATAATATGACAAATACCAGGCCTACGACACGGTATTGGCGCTTCAAGTAGGCCATGGCGCCGTCGCGCACGGCCTGGGCAATTTCAATCATGCGGTCATTGCCTTCGCTTTCTCGCATAACCTGGCGGTAAAAATAGAGTGCCATACCCAAAGCGACAATGGCGCCGATGGGGCCTAGCCACCAAATAAGGGGCAGGGCGGCACGAGCTGTTTCTTGTGCTGCTATTGTTGTCTCCATAGTGGTAACATTTCTCCTATTAAACGTGCAGTTTTAATGTGTGGGATTGTAAAGTACATCCACATTTATGGCTTTTTTATTCTTTGGCAACAAATAAGTACCCGTATTCAATCATCCGTTATCCGCTTTCCATGTACGCTGCCTCTGGTGATTCCATCGGAAAACGGTATACGGACGTCGGGTTACGTGTATTCGCAATCTTGTTTAAGTACGCTTTGCCGTAGTCGCGGGCCGTTTTTTTAACTTGGTGGTTTCGTCAATAACCATTTTGTTTGTGAACGGCTGCACAACTCTAGAGGAATGGGGATTTTAACGAACGGTTGACAGGGTGTCAACCGTGTTTGTGACACCTGACCACTGGATGGGTGACAATTTGCACTGGAAACGGCCGTGTTCATCACCCTCCCCCACCGCTTTTACACAAATCAAAATAAAATTTCTCAAATTCAAAAGTTATGAGTAAACTACTTTCATTAAACCCACACTTCAACACAAGTTATACTGGAGGATACTTACAATGAGTACCATGAACCTCACGCCTTTAGAAGCATTAGCTGTCTGGGCAGTACTCGGTATCGCGCTGCTTGGTCTGCTTTATGCGCTGTTCCTGCGCATGCAGATTATGCAAGAAGACCGGGGCACAAAGGAAATGGTAGAAGTTTGGGAAGCCATTCGCCAGGGTGCGGATGCTTACCTGACACGCCAACTCAAAACAATTTTACCCTTTATTGCCATCTTAACGGTGGCATTATTTTTAAGTGTCTATATTGTGCCCCCATCGGCAGAAGCCCTGGAACGGTTTGAAGGCCAATCAGAAAGCGCCATTCGCCTGATCATCGGCATTGGCCGCGCAATTGGCTTTGTCATGGGCGCGGGATTTTCCTTGACGGTTGGGCAAATTGGTATGCGCATGGCCGTGCAGGGCAATGTGCGCGTGGCGGCAGCCGCACGCACCAGTTTTCGTGATGCGCTGCGCATTGCTTACCGGGCAGGCACCATTACCGGCATGCTGACAGATGGCCTGGGGCTGTTTGGCGGCACGATACTGTTTATCTATTTTGGCAAGGCCGCACCTGACGCATTGTTAGGATTTGGCTTTGGTGGCACGCTGCTGGCTCTGTTTATGCGCGTCGGCGGCGGCATTTATACCAAGGCGGCCGATGTAGGGGCTGACCTGGTTGGCAAAGTGGAACAGGACATGCCGGAAGATGACCCCAGAAATGCGGCCGTCATTGCCGATTTGGTTGGGGATAATGTTGGCGATTGTGCCGGTATGGCCGCTGATATTTTTGAGTCTTATGAAGTAACGATTGTTTCTGGTCTTATTTTGGGGCTGGCGCTGACGGCGATTACCGGCCATATTGAGTGGATTTTGTACCCGTTGTTTGTGCGGGGTATTGGGGTGCTGGCTTCTATTGTTGGCACTTATTTGGTAAAGGGACAGTCGGATGACAGCGGCGATGCGATGAAGGCTATTTTCCAGGGCTTTATGACATCGGCTGCCATTTCGGTTGTGATGTTTGGCATTGTGGCGCTGGTTTATATGCGGGATGTGCCGGGTGGCTGGTGGCGGCCGTTCTTGTCAACGACGGTTGGCGTTGCCCTTGCTATCCTTATCGACCGGCTTACGGATTACTTTACGGGAACACACGGGCAGCCCATTGCTGAAATTCGCAAGAGCACCAGCGGCGGCCCGGCCACGACTATTTTGTCTGGTCTGGCAACCGGGTATGAGTCGTCTGTCTGGTCTGTGGTGGTGATTGCGGCCACTATTGGCGCGGCGATTCTCATTTACAGCGGTGTGCCTGTGGCTGAGTTTATTGCGGGAAATAGTGCGTTAACGGAAACGGCCGTAGAGGTCACTTTTGTCCTGTATGGTGTTGCCATGACCGGCATTGGCATGCTCACCCTGACCGGCAACAACGTGGCAATGGACTCATTTGGCCCCATCGCCGATAACGCCAACGGCATTGGTGAAATGGCAGGCCTGGACGAAAAAGCCCGTCAAATTATGGCTGACCTGGATGCCGTTGGAAATACCACCAAGGCCATTACAAAAGGGATTGCGATTGGCTCGGCAGTGATTGCGGCCGTATCCCTGTTTGGTTCCTTTATCACCGACGTTTCCAAAATTGATCCTGAGGCACTGGCTTCTGGCATCCGTGTATCCCAGCCGCTCGTTTTCATTGGTATGCTGCTGGGTGGCGCCCTGCCCTGGCTCTTCTCATCACTGGCCATTAAAGCCGTCAGCCGGGCAGCCGGGCAAATGGTGGATGAGGTACGGCGGCAGTTCAAGATTCCTGGCATTTTGGAAGGAACCAAAAAGCCAGACTATAAGCAAGCAGTGACCATTTCCACCGTTGCCGCACAGCGCGACCTGATTAATCTGGCTGTCATTGCCATTGTCACGCCCATTGTGGTGGGGCTGCTGCTGCGGGTTGAAGCCCTTGGCGGGTTCCAGGCGGGCATCATTGTCTCCGGCCAGCTTTTGGCGGTGTTTATGTCTAACGCTGGTGGGGCATGGGATAATGCCAAAAAGACAATTGAAGATGAAGTGAGTGATGTTGCCGCCAATACGGGCAAAGGCTCTGAACGGCACAAAGCAAGCGTTGTGGGTGATACCGTTGGTGATCCGCTGAAGGATACGGCTGGCCCGGCGCTGAACCCGATGATTAAGGTGGTGAATTTGGTTAGCCTGATTATTGCGCCGATTATTGTGCAGTATAAGGGCTTTTCTGTGGGCACGGCCGTTATCATTGTGGTGCTGTTGGTCATCTTGGGTTGGGCAATTGCCCGCTCCAAACAAATGACTGATGTTTTAGAACAGGCCGCCCCGGCAACGGCCGTAACCGACTAACATTTATTCATACATTCGACACACAGCAGGCATGGCATTACTCACCATGCCTGCTGTGCTAAAAATGCTATAATGCCCTCAGAATAGTACACCAACCTCTATACTCTCTAAACAAACAAGGAGAAAAAAACACATTATGACCGTACATTTGTACATGTCTCTCATTCCGGAAGCCCTCATTGCCTCCATGCTTAGCCCAGAAGAGTTTGGCGCTTACTATGCAGTCGGCACACAACGCAAACAACACGGCGAAGCCATGTTTGTCGAATTAGACATCAACTTCCGCCACGAATTCTTCCGCATCGATGAAGGGCTTGCCCGCTGTGTACCCCATGCTGATGGTTCACCCAAAAAATCAGTATACATCTCCACCTATCGCGTTTTAGAGCACGTAGACCTGTCCAATTTCCAAAAACTGTATCTGGTCACAAGTTATGGACAAACCTTAGGACTAGAGCGTCAGCATGTGCTGCCTGAATTTACAGGGCCGCTGTATATGTACCAGGAAATTGCACCCGTCACCCCTCGGGTTGTCAGCACGCTTAATCCAGCCGAATTCCACCAATTCATCATTCAAGACCCGGAAAGCATGATTCATTTGCCGGCCATTTGTTTTGTGGACTTGAAACTGGGGCAGCTTGCTAAAAATCCTGAATTTGGCGAAATTCAAGATTTACCATACGACAACATCAACTATTTGCGGGAATGTCTTTTAGAGCTTGGAAACAAAAACATCACCACAAAAATGGTAAACCGCGTCCATTCTGTTGAGTTCCCCTACCGTATGATTAATTCTGGCATTTACATCGGCAATGCCAATGATTTGGCCTTTTACCCGCTGCCGCCACTGGAAGAACTGCGCAGCAAGTATTATCGTTGGTGGCGTTCCGCGAATTATTAAGCTAAGGAATGAAGATTTAATAACTTACGGGAGATTAGAGACTGGAGATTAGAGATTACACCAGTCTCCAATCTCTAATCTCCAATCTCAGTTTTGTGGGTTATTTCATTCTCGTTCCTAATAAGCCGCTCAGTTGTCAATTTATCAGCTTATCAGCGAAAAAGTTTTGCAAAGAAAAAGCTCCCGGATTGGGAGCTTTTTTGTTGAGTGTTGGTTGTTACTAACCATTCGTTTTTAACTTGGCAAGATTGGTTCAATCTGGCAGATTGAAC